>NZ_LT629794.1:0-301666 GCF_900106075.1 Polaribacter sp. Hel1_33_78 | reverse complement strand
ACAAAATATTTTGTAAAAGCAAAAGAGATGGCTGAAACCAACATTAATGGAACAAATAACTCGTACCCACCTGTTATTTCTGCAATCAAGAAAATAGCAGTTAATGGCGCATGGAGCACACCGGCCATTAAACCTGTCATCCCAATTAATGTAAAATTAGATTCAGACACAAAAAAACCAAGGTGATTAATCACTTTTGCAATAGCATTTCCTAAAGCACTTCCCATAAAAAGTGTCGGAATAAAGATTCCTCCAACCCCACCGGCAGCAAAAGTAGTTGTCATTGCAATTGCTTTAAAAATGGCAATTAATAGCAACATTAAAACAACGACATATACATTTTCTAAATCTAGATTATAAGGAATGTCTTTAAGCGCTGCTGCTGTATTTCCTTTTAATAAATTATTAATTAACCCATATCCCTCACCATATAAAGGCGGAATTAAATAGAGCATAATTCCAATTGCAATTCCACCAATTAACAATTTTTTAAACGGACTATTAAACTGTTCAAAAAAGTTGATTATTTTAAAATACATTTTAGAAAAATAGACAGATGCAATTCCTGTTAAAAAAGCTAAGGCAGCATAAAAAGGAATATCTTTTACTTCAAAAACATCTACCAATTTAAATCTAAATAACACATCGGTTCCTACAAAAAAATAGGTCGTAATGACTGCGGAAACTGATGCCAACAACAAAGGAACCAAAGATGCAAAAGCCAAGTCTAAACTAAAAATTTCTACCGCAAAAATAATGGCTGCAATTGGCGCTTGAAACATAGAAGACATTGCCCCAGCTGTTGCACAACCGATTAATAACATTCTTGTTTTAGAGTTCATATGAAACAATTGTGCAACATTAGAACCCAAAGCGGCTCCAGAACTTACAGCAGGTCCTTGAAGCCCTGCAGAACCCCCAAAACCAACCGTAATTGGCGCTGTAATTAAAGACGCAAATATTTGATACCTCTTTATAATTCCGTTTCTTCTAGAAATAGCATGTAAAGTGGTCGAAATTCCATGACCAATATTTCTTTTTACTATAAATTTCTTAATCCCAAAAACTAAAAATAAACCTATAATCGGGAAAATAAAATAAAATGCATAATGATATTCCTTAATTAAATTACCTTGCAAACCCTCTTCTATTAAAAAGGTTAAATCTTTTAAAATAAAAGTTCCTATACCTGCCAAGAAACCTACTAATACACTTAAAATATAAATAAATTGTCGCTCAGAAATATATCTATATCTCCAAATTAGAATTTTTCTATATATTTTTTTTGTTGTTGGCATTCTTACTTTGAAATCAAAATATCGGTACCTAAATAACCGTCATTTTTATTATAATACCAAGCTCTATTTTTTGGCATTTTTATATCGTTTATAATTTCTAATCCTGATAATAAAATATACTCTCCACTGTCTTTTTTCTCTTTAAAAAACTGATATACTTCCATCGCATACGTTTTTGGATTGAAATAAAAGTACCAAGTATCTTTACCAACCTGTTTATTGTAAGTCGCTTTTAAAACCAAATACTCTTTTCCTTGGAACTTTTTACGTTCAACTTTTGGATGGATAATGGTCCCATCATCTTTCAGTTTCATTGGTAAACCGTACAAATAAGTATAATAATTCTTATACATATTTGCACGTTCACAATTTAGATTATACCTATTTTTTAACTCTTCAGACGGATTTATGTTTCCATTAATTGACATACTACAATCGCCTTTTTGAATGATATATTCTGTAACAATTGTATCTCTAACAGCTTTCACTAAAAAATATTCTTCGGGAAGATTTATTTTAATAGTACTTTTTCTTGAAGCATTCTTTGGCGTTTCCATCGTCACAAAAAATTCTCCTTTAAAAGTTTCCCAATTTCCCTTTGGGTCATGAAATTGAATCGCTTTTTCTAATAACTCATTGCCTGTAAGTTTTTGAGAAAATGAAGTAATTGAAATAAGTAGTAGTAAAAGAGTGGTCGTTTTTTTCATGTGTTTAAATTAATAAAAAATCCCGCAAAAGCAGGATTTAAAATTTTATGATTGAATATCGAGTTTTAAACTTAATTCCTTTAGTTGATCATCATCTATAAATGCTGGCGCATCGATCATTACATCTCTTCCTGAATTATTTTTTGGGAAGGCAATAAAATCACGAATCGTTTCTTGTCCTCCTAAAATAGCAACCAATCTGTCTAAACCAAAAGCCAAACCTCCATGAGGTGGTGCACCATATTCAAATGCATCCATTAAGAAGCCAAATTGTGCTTTGGCATCTTCTTCAGAAAAACCTAAATGCTTCAACATTGTTGCTTGCATTTGTTTATCATGTATTCTAATAGAACCTCCCCCAATTTCATTCCCGTTTAAAACCAAATCATACGCATTTGCTTTAACAGCTCCTGGATCTGTATCTAACAATTCCAGTTGCCCAGGTTTTGGTGACGTAAATGGATGGTGCATTGCATGGTAATGACCCGTTTCTTCATCTAATTCTAACAAAGGAAAATCTATAACCCAAAGTGGCGCAAATACTTTTGGATCTCTCAATCCTAAACGTTCTGCTAATTCCATTCTTAACGCAGATAATTGTGCTCTTACTTTATTTGTTTCTCCAGATAAAACACATATTAAATCTCCAGGTTTTGCCCCTGTAATTACTGCCCATTTAGCCAAGTCTACTTGGTCGTAAAACTTATCTACAGAAGATTTAAATGTTCCATCTTCGTTTAAACGACAATAAATCATTCCTAAAGCACCAACTTGTGGCCTTTTAACCCATTTTATAATATTGTCTATTTCTTTTCTAGTATAGGTATTTCCTCCCGGCACTGCAAAACCAACAACTAATTCTGCACTGTTAAAAACACCAAAATCTTTATGTTGTGTAACTTCATTTAACTCTCCAAATTTCATTCCAAAACGAATATCTGGTTTGTCATTTCCATACAATTTCATTGCATCATCATAGAGCATTCTTGGAAATTCTGCGACCTCAACTCCATTAATTTCTTTTAACAAATGACGTGTTAGTCCTTCAAAAACAGCTAAAATATCTTCTTGTTCTACAAACGCCATTTCACAGTCAATCTGTGTAAATTCTGGCTGTCTGTCTGCTCGCAAATCTTCATCTCTAAAGCATTTTACAATTTGAAAATATTTATCCATTCCGCCAACCATTAATAATTGTTTGAATGTTTGAGGACTTTGCGGTAATGCGTAAAACTGACCTTCATTCATACGAGAAGGAACTACAAAATCTCTTGCTCCCTCTGGAGTAGACTTAATTAAATAAGGCGTTTCAACTTCAATAAATTCTTGATCAGACAAGTATTTTCGAACTTCCATCGAAACTTTATGACGAAATATTAAACTGTCTTTTACCGGATTTCTCCTAATATCTAAATACCTGTATTTCATCCTGATGTCTTCACCTCCATCCGTTTTATCTTCAATTGTAAAAGGCGGCGTAATAGATGCATTTAAAATCTCTAGCTTAGAAACCAATACTTCAATATCTCCTGAAGACATTTTAGAATTCTTAGATTCTCTTTCGATTACAGTTCCTGTAATTTGAATCACAAATTCTCTACCTAAAGATTTTGCTTTTTCCATCATGTCTTTTGGAGTGCGCTCTTCATCAAAAATTAATTGCGTAATTCCATACCTGTCTCGTAAATCGACCCAAACCATAAACCCTTTATCACGCGATTTCTGGACCCAACCCGCCAAGGTTACTTTTGTATTGATATGCGATGCTCTTAACTCGCCACAAGAATGACTTCTATACATTTCTTTTCTTTTAATGAACCACAAAACTAAACATTTTCTATTAAATATGCCTTTTTTGGGCGTTCATTTCTAAAGAGAAATACCCCGCTTTTCGCACTCGCTTTTTTTAAACAAAAAAGAGCTCAAACAATTGCTGCAATCGGTAACGCAGAATCCATTCAATTCTTTGTAAATTTGCTTTATGAGTGTCATCAATATACAAGAGAAGTTCAAGCTATTTTCTGACCATTGGTCACCAAAAAAAGTAGGTGAATTAAATGGGCAACAAATATTATTAGCAAAATTAAAAGGTGAGTTTTTGTTTCATAAACACGATAATGAAGATGAATGTTTTATGGTGATAAAAGGTTCTTTAGACATTGAACTAAGAGACAAAACAATTTCTTTAAGCGAAGGCGAATTTTACATTGTTCCAAAAGGAGTTGAACACAAACCAATTGCAAAAGAAGAAGTTCATATTGTTCTGTTTGAACCTCTTTCTATTAAACATACGGGAGATATTGTTGCAGATATCACTGTTGAAACTTACGAAAGCATTTAATTATGAGTAAACTATATTTAGTTCCTACGCCAATAGGTAATTTAGAAGACATAACCTTTAGAGCAATTCGTGTCTTAAAAGAAGTCGATTTTATTTTAGCAGAAGATACTCGAACCAGTGGAAAACTTTTAAAACATTTTGAGATTGATACACAAATGCACAGTCATCATATGCATAATGAGCACAAATCTATCATTGGAATTATCAACCGGATAAAAAACGGAGAAACCTGTGCTTTAATCTCTGATGCTGGAACACCTGCCATTTCAGATCCTGGATTTTTACTCACAAGAGCATGTGTAGAAAATAATATAGAAGTAGACTGTTTGCCAGGTGCGACTGCTTTTGTGCCAGCCTTGGTAAATTCTGGCTTACCAAATGACAAGTTTGTTTTTGAAGGTTTTTTGCCCGTTAAGAAAGGAAGACAAACTCGGTTTTTATTATTAGCGGAAGAAAAAAGAACTATGATTTTTTATGAATCTCCCCATAAACTAGTAAAAACCTTAGCACATTTTGTAGAATATTTTGGTGCTGACAGACAGGTCTCTGTTTCTAGAGAACTTACAAAAATGTTTGAAGAAACAATTAGAGGAACCGCCACTGAAGTTTTAGCACATTATTCAAATAAACCACCAAAAGGAGAGATTGTTATAATTGTTGATGGCAAAAAATAATTTATTTTTCTAGTTATAATTCTTTGAATTAATTTCTTTTTTTCTAAACCGAAGAATAAAAATTTATAACAAAAAAAAGGAGATTGTTTTTAATTATCTCCTTTTTCTGTTCAAAAAATATTATAATCAATTATTTACCGCCTAAAAATTTAGGCTTTATGACTAACATTGCCCAAGCCCAATTTTGAGATCCTGCAGCTGCGGATTCAGTAATTCCTTTTAACTCATACATTCCCTCGTTTGCAAACATTTGAGAATATCCAAGTAGCAAAGCATACCCTTTAAATTTCTTCTTGTATACCAAATCTATTTCTGTTCCTAATGATTTTTCTCCACTAGCTAAGGCTTGTTCTCCTCTAAAGTTTAATGCTTTCACCATTAAACTAGAAGATTTATTTAAAGTAAAGTTTGCGCTTACATGAAAATCTACTAAACCAATAGAATTTGCATGGTTGCCCACATAAAAATAATCCATAAATCCATTAAACTTATGATTTGTCCCATATAATGGAAAGAATGCCCCTGTTTCTCCTGCATCACCCTCATTACCACTAATAATTTCTAGACCCACTCCTAAATTAACTTTTGGCGTTGCTTTGTAACTAAAGTCTAATCCTAATAAATAAGCCCCTTTTACATCTAATGCTCCTTGACGTTGTCCAGTCTGTAAATAGGCATTTGCGGCGAATCCAAAGCTTCCGTTTTTATAATTTAAATGCGTTCCTAATGTCTGTAAGTTACTTACGCCATCTGCATTATTGTCTGCGTCAAATTCTTGAAATCCATTATTCATTAACAATAAACTACTAGAAAATTTATCCCAACTCTTCTTCATATATAACATTTGCATAGTTTTATATGAGAAAAAACCTTTGGTATTGTAGCCTGTTCCTGCAGAAACAAAACCCGTTGGATGCGAATAATCTTGGTTAAAGGCCAATGCTACATCTAACATAAAATTGTCCTTTTTATATTTCAGTAAAGCGGCATCATGATTACGTCCTTGCTGTGCCCAATCTAAGCCTCCTAAAATTCTTTGATCGTCGTAAGAAAGAACTTGACGCCCTATTTTTGTTGATGTATTTTCTCCTAACTTAATTTCAGCCCAAGCTTGAAAAACCGCAAAAGAATTGTTCTGATCGTAAGGTAAAATCTGTCTATTTTCTCCCCAAACCATGATATCTTGCAAACTAACATATACCCAATAATTGTCAGTCATATAACTAGTATTTAGTCTTACTCTAGTAGAAATTCCAAAACCAGCCTCAGCAGCATCTGGAATTAAACTTCCAAATCCATGACGATATTCTGTTCTTGGTCTAAACTCGCCATCTAATGTAAATTGTGCTTTTGCAAATTGGAAGCATAAAAGCATTAATCCTAAAATTACGTATTGTTTCTTCATTATTTTCTTATTTTAATTTAATAGTATTTCGTTTTTAATTACTTAAAATTGACCTTTCAAAGGTAAGACCAGTTCCACACCTATATTATGATAAATCTCATAATAAAACTGACAAATAAATCTAGTGCTCTAAAAAATCTATTAAGTGCTTTCTATATGTATAATAATCGTCGTGTTCTAAAACTGATTTTCTAGTTCTTGGTCTTTCAAAATTGATGTCTAGAATATCACCAATTTTTGCTTTGGGACCGCTTGTCATCATCACAACTCTGTCTGCTAAAAAAATAGCTTCATCAACATCGTGCGTAATCATAACAGCAGTAATTTTCTCTTTATTCCATATCTCAATTAAGATATCTTGCAATTCTCCTCTCGTTAAAGAATCTAACATTCCAAAAGGCTCATCTAATAAAAGTACTTTTGGTTTAATCGCAAATGCTCTTGCAATACCCACCCTTTGTTGCATTCCTTGAGATAATTCGCTTGCTTTTTTATGAAAAGAATCTTCTAAACCTACTTTTTGTAAATAGTATTTCGCAATATCATTTCGTTGCGCTTTTGTTCCGTGAGGAAACACTTTATTTACACCCAACAATACATTTTGTAATGAGGTCATCCAAGGCATTAAACTAGGTGATTGAAAAATAACACCCCTATCTGGTCCTGGTCCGCGTATATGTTTTCCTAATACAGAAATATTTCCTCCTGAAATTGGGTTTAACCCTGCAATCATTGAGAGCATTGTTGTTTTACCGCAACCTGAATGACCAATTATAGTCACGAATTCTTCTTTTTTTATCTGAAGATTTAAATCCTCTAAAACTACATAATCACCTTTCGGAGTAGGATACACTTTTTTTAGATTTTTTAAATCCAGCATAACTTCATTCGAATGAAACAGTCTATTATTAGTAATGATTTTAGCTTTTTTTTGTTCTAATATAGTGCTCATATCATTCCATATTTAAACTGATTAACAAAATCTTTCGGACGCAAATCTGGCAATATAAATTCTTCCTTAGCTTCAGATTTTCTCTCATTCCCAATATCCATCAAATACTCAATAATAGCATTTCTTGTTTTCTTAAAATTAGGATTATCGTTCATTTCCGTTTTATCTCTTGGACGATCTAAATCAATTTTAAATTCTGGTCCTAAAGTTGCTCTTGGACCTGGGCGAAGAGGAATAATTCTATCCGCCATATAAATTCCTTCATCTACATCATTGGTAATTAATAGCGCTGTTCTTTTGTCTTTACCCCAAATATTTAAGATTTCATCTTGTAAATTCCCGCGAGTTAAAGCATCTAAAGCTCCTAAAGGTTCATCCATAATTATCATCTCTGGTTTCATTGCCAAAGCTCTTGCAACGGCAACCCTTTGACGCATTCCTCCAGATAATTCTTTTGGTCTTTTATGCATAGCTGGTGTTAAACTCACCATTTCTACATAGTCAGAAACAATCGTTTTTAACTCCAATTTAGATTTCTGTGGAAAAGCTTCTTTTACAGCCATAAAGACATTTTGTTCAACTGTTAACCAAGGCAGTAAGGAATAATTTTGAAAGATAACTCCCCGTTCATGACTTGCACCAATCACGGACTCTCCTTTAAATAAAACTTCACCACTTGTAGGCGCTAACAAACCATTTATTAGGTTTACTAAAGTTGTTTTTCCACTTCCGGTAAAACCAACAATAGCGACAAATTCTCCCTCTTCTATTTTCAAGTTTATGTTAGATAATATTTCTGTTTCCCTATCCCCTTGACCATAGGTTTTGTAAATATTATTTAATTCTAAATATGCCATTTTATAATATTTAATTATTGAATCTTTTTATATTGAATTTTTTTATTTTACAATTTAATCTTTATAGAATTACACATTTATATTGCATTTGTTTTATCAAAAGAAACCCAATTTTGTATCGTTAACATTAATCTATCTAATAAAAAACCTATAATACCAATTACAAACATGGCAACAATAATTTTTGCGTTAGAATCATTTGCTCCATTTTGAAATTCCTCCCATACAAACAACCCCAAACCAGGACTCTGTGCCAAAAGTTCAATCGCAATTAAAACCATCCAAGCCACTGATAATGTAATTTTTAATCCTGTAAAAATTAATGGCAAGGAAGAGGGTAATACTACTTTAAAAATTTTCTGAAAAGTGCCTAATTTCAAAACTTTTGCAACGTTTATATAATCTTTATCTACAGAAGAAACGCCCATTGCTGTATTGACCAAAGTAGCCCACATAGAGCATAAACCAACACTTATAAATGAGATTGTAAATGAACTGTCTTCATTAGAATCAATCAACAATGTTTTTACAATCATAAAAACTAACAAATACCAAACAACTGGTGATACTGGTTTAAAAATTTGAATAAACCAGTTAAATGAACTTTTTAATGTTGGACTCAATCCTATAAAAATTCCTAAGGGAACAGCGATTAATAACGCCAATAAAAAACCAGCAAATACTGTTTGTAAACTTCTAAAAATTTGATCTACAAAAGAAGGCCTTCCCGTATAGGTAATTGCATTTTTACCTTCAGCGACTCTTTTGGCATTTAAAACTGTTGTCTTTTCTATAAAAGCAGCTTTATCTGCAGTAATAATATTATGATCTCTTAACAAAGATTGAAACGATTTCCAAACTTGAACAGGAGACGGCAATGTATTTGGTTCACAACTAGATTCACCGGAAGCAATGCAAACTTTTAAAGCATCTGCTGCAACTTGACCTTGATCTGCCAAAGCCTTTTCTATTTTAAATTCTGCCTCAATATTGTATAAAGACTTTGCTCCTAAATGCCACAAACCAATAAATAATAAAATGGAAGCAAGTGGCACTATAGTCTTGCGTAAAAAGTTTTTAAATTCTTCTTTTTCTAGTTTTCCTATAAACAGATCTTTTAATGTTGTAAAAAAACCTAATCCTATAAAATTAGAAACCTTCCCTAGTGTTAAACTTGCTTTCATAATATTATTTTCTGGGGTATTGTTATTTTTTGTCTTTATTTCCTATTTTGAAACTATTGATGTATCCTAAAGGATCTTTTGCATCGTAAATTGTTCCGTCAATAAAATCTGCTGTTGCTGGCTTATAACCATCGGTCATAGGAATATCTGTAGCAGGTATGTTTCCTTCAGCTACTAAAAGAGCTGCTGCTTTTTTCCAGATATCTGGTCTGTAAATATCTTTAATTGTACTTGCATACCAATCTGCAGTTTTTGCATCAGGTATCTGTCCCCATCTTCTCATTTGTGTTAAAAACCAAATTCCATCAGAATAAAAAGGATATGTTGCATTGTATTTATAGAATACATTAAAGTCTGGCATATCACGTTTATCTCCTTTCTCAAACTCAAAAGTACCTGTCATAGAATTTGCTAAAACTGCTTCTGGCGCACCAACATATTGTGACATTGATAAGATTTTTACCGCTTCTTTTCTGTTTGTTGGTTCATCTAACCACTTACCAGCTCTAATTAAAGCTTTAGTAACTGCAATTGCTGTATTTGGATTTTCATCAATAAATTTCTGAGTCATTACAAATACTTTCTCTGGGTTGTTTTTCCAGATATCATAATTTGTCACAACCGGAACTCCAATCCCTTTAAAAACAGCTTGTTGATTCCAAGGTTCACCAACACAATATCCATGAATGGTACCTGCTTCTAACGTTGCTGGCATTTGTGGCGGAGGGGTTACAGATAATAAAACCTCAGCATCAATTTGTCCTTGTACATTTTCTTTTGTGTACATTCCAGGATTGATTCCTGCTGCTGCTAACCAATATCTAATTTCATAATTATGAGTTGATACAGGAAAAACCATCCCCATTTTAAATGCTTTTCCAGAATTTTTATACTCAGTAATAACTGGTTTTAAAGCTTCTGCTTTTATTGGATGAACTGGCTTACCATCTTTATCTTTTGGCACATGAGATTTCATTTTAGACCAAACATCATTAGAAACTGTAATTGCATTTCCATTTAAATCCATAGAAAAAGTAGTAACTAATTTTGCTTGACGACCAAAACCTGCTCCTGCAGCAATTGGCTGACCTGCTAACATATGCGAACCATCTAATTGACCATCAATAACACGGTCTAAAATATTTTTCCAGTTAGATTGTGCTTCAACAGAAACAAACAACCCTTCGTCTTCGAAAAAACTTTTTTCTTTAGCAATTGCCAAAGGAGCCATATCTGTTAATTTGATAAAACCAAAAGTTAATTGTGGTTTTTCAATTTCTAATGTTTTTGTTTTTGATGTTTTTGCTTCAACAGCTGCTGTTGTCTTTTTAGTTTCTTTACCTCCACAAGCAAATAGTAACATTGCTGCAGGTAAAATGTAAGTTGATTTTTTAAATAGAGATTTCATTTTTAGTAAGTTTTTATTAATCTAAGTATTAATACTTATTTTTTGACAAATATATACCCAGACATAGTTTTAACTTATGGGATTAACCATAAACAAACCTCTTTTTAAAACATATTAAAAACTATTAAAAAACATATTTATATATTAAGTTTTTGATATACAAATATTTAAAATAAAATAAAACTACTTATATTTTATACTTAGTTATTTTTTTAGATTATTTCTACGCGCAAAAAAACCTTTCTAATTAATAAATACTGAAAGGTCTTTTTGTAAACTTATTTTGGGCTCTCGTTTTCACGGAAATAACAAGAATATATTATTTATGAATCTAAATAGTAGTTATGTTCACTAATTTCGTTCTTTAAAGCTTGAAGGTTATTAATGCCAATTTTTTTTCCTTTTGCCGTAATAAGATCTTCTTTTTTAAGTACAGAAAATATTCTGATAACCTGCTCTTCCGTAGTTCCTGCATAATCTGCATATTCTTTTCTACTAAGAGGTAAGTTTAAAAAAACACCTAAATTACCAAACTTTCTGTTGATGTATAATAAGGTGTCGATAACACGTTCGCGAACCGTCATTTGAGAAATAGACTTTACTTTAGATTCGCTTTTGTTTAGTTCATTGGCATAAAAAAGCATCATATCATAAGAAAATTTAGGATTTTCTAACAGAGTTTCTTGTAAATAATCTTTAGAGAAATAACATAATATTGCATCTTGTAAAGCAATAGCTCCTATAGAATAATATTCTTCTGTACCAAAACCTCTGTGCCCAATAATTTCTCCTTCTTTAGCAAAACGCACAATCTGTTCTCTACCATTAATACCTGTTCTAAAAACCTTTACAGTTCCTTTAATAATAAAAAACAATCCATTTACAGAAGCTCCTTCCATAATAAATTGCTGCCCTTTCTTACATTTTAAGGTTTTCTTATTTTTAACAAAAGCTGAATTGGAAAGATAATTTAAATTTTTATTTATCAGACAATTAGCATTAACACAAGAAGCGCAAGAGAAGTCTGTAACCACTTTTCTTGTATTATTTGACACTATATTTTGATGTAACATCAATTCTTATTCTTTTGTAATTAAAGTTATTTTTTTTTGTTTATTTTACTAATACTATTTTCTTAAAATAGTTTTTAGAAGCTTCACATAGAGAACACTCATAAGATACTGGCAATTCAGAAAACATAGTTTTTGGTGGTATATTCTGAGTAATATCTCCAAAACTGTCATCATAAATTGTTAAGCAATCTTGACATTGATAGACTTCTAATTTTGTAGTTTTTTTCTTTACTTTAATTACTATTTCTTCTTCTTTTTCATTTCCTAACTGATCAAAATAAAGTTGACTTAACTCCATTAATAAACCTGGTAATTCTACCTTATCTACATCTTGTACATGTAAGATATAATCTCTCGTATTTGGATCAAAATTTTTTGCATACAACAAATTATAGGTATCTCTTGTTTTAAAATTACCAATCATTTCTGGTTGTTTATTTTTTTCAACAACAATAGATGTAAAATAATAAAAAGACTTGCTGTAATCTGTAATTCCAAAGGTTAAACCATATGTACTAATATCATTTTGATCGAAATTAGAAACCAAATATTTCTTAAGATTTAACGCATCTTTATTAGAAACTGGCAAATGCCAGTTTAATTCTAACATTGAGTGCCTAACATTAATACCTCTTTTACCTAAAAATTTCTCCCATATTAATTTAGATTCTTTCGGTATTCCTTTTACTACAAATGATTTCCATGGAGTTATAGAAATTTTACCAATCTTATTTTCTGAACATAATTCGCACATTTCCTTTAAAAAAGAGATGTCATATTTGTTATTTCTCCAATACAAACCCAACCAATATTTATCCATTCCAATTTTATTCATTCCTTCAAAATATGGAAAAGGGTAAAAAGGCACTTCTAAAGGTTTATCTACGGTTCTATTATTGGTATCAACTGCATCACTTACCAACTCAAAAATAGTTTCTATAGTTTCTGGTTCTTCCTGAAGAATATCTTCAATTGCAGCTTCAATTTTATCTAAATCCCAACTATAAATTAATGCAGGATACATTTTTGTTTTTTTCCAATCTGGAAGTCTCACATACAAATACCAATAATCTTCGTGTTCTGAAGCAATAAAATTAATATGTCCTGTAAACAATGGAACTAAACGTTGTTTTGGATCTGTAATATTGATTTTCAATTTTGATTTAGAACGAAATTGCTCTAAAATATACAAGTATCTATCTCCTGTTAACCAAGAAGTACTTGGAAAAATATCTGCACAAACATAAGAGGAAACAATATTTTCTACACCAGTTTCATCAATTTCTACAATTTTTAGTTTATCAAATTGAGTAAGATCATCTCGTTGTACTTTTTTAGGCAATAAAATATCTTGTCTAGATCCAAAAGAAATCGTTTTTAACCCTAAACTTTCGACAGAATCGCAAATATATTTTAGTTCTCCAGGAGATAAAACGCCTCCTTTTATGATTAATCTATTTAACTGTTTGCTCATACTCCTACTTTTGCATTATTCAAAATTTCTCTAACTTCAGTTTTGCAACTTCCACACCCTAAACCGGCACCAGTTTTGTTACATAATTCTGTAAAATTTGTGCATCCTTTTGCTATTTCTTCTTGAATGTTCCCTGAACCAACTTGACTGCATGAACAAATTAATTCTCCTAACATTGGGGTATTATTTGATGTACCTCTTAATAACGTGTTTCGCTTATCAGACATTTCGATTTTGCTTTCAATCATTGTTTTGAATTCTGCAAATTCGTTTTTATCCCCCATTAAAACTGCACCAATTAACAAGTCATCTTTTACAATACACTTCTTATAATAGCGTTTAGAAATATCAGTAAAAATGATTTCTTCGTAACTAGAATCATTTTCTGGAACAATAATTTCACCAATACTACAGAGGTTTAAATCATTAAATTTCAAAATATTCATCAACACAGAACCTTTATAAGACTCACTAATATCACCTGCAATAAAATTGGCTAAAACACCTGCTTGTTCTTCCGCTGCTGAAGTAATTCCGAATAATTTATTATTGAATTCTGCTATTTCTCCAATAGCAAAAATGTCTGGATGTGAAGATTGTAAGTGTTGGTTCACCCTAACACCTCTTCCGCAAATAATTCCGTTATCTTTTGCAATTTCTATGTTTGGTCTTGAACCAATTGCATAGACAATTGCATTGGCAGTTATGTATTTTCCACTTTTTAGATTAATGGTTAATTCACCTGTATCTTCATCATCAAAAACAGTGCTAACTTCGTTGTCAAAATAAATTTGAATACCTCTTTCCTGCACGTCTAAAGACAATAGTTTACTTGATGTTTTATCTAATTGACGCTCCATTAGTCTAGAAGCCCTTTGCACAATTGTAATTTTTACATTTTTGTGCTTCATAGCTGCTGCCAGTTCTAAACCCAATAAACCTCCACCAACAATAACAACATGCTGTTCTTCTGGCGGCAGACCTGTGTTCTCCAAATATTTTTTAAAACTATCTGCATCTGTTTTATTTCGCATGGTAAATCTACCAGGTAAATCAATCTGTACATCTTTTGGTATAAAAGCGCGACTTCCTGTTGCCAAAATCAGCTTATCAAATTTATGTGTTACACCATTAGAATCTGTAACTATTTTGTTGTCTTTATCAATCTTATCAATAAAAGTTTCTGGATGAATTTTAATCTCTAAATTGCTTAATTCCGCGATTTTAATCTTTAATAACTGTTCCCAAGAAAGCTCTTCTGTAATATATTCTGGTAATAAAACTCGATTGTAAAACAAGTTCGTTTCTTTAGAAAAAACATGGATTTCATCCACGTCATTATAATCTCTATAATTTTGTAAAAACCGAAAAGCTGCTGCTCCTGCGCCGGCAATCACAATTTTTTCTTTTGCCTTTTTGTATTTAGAAACAGAAACAGATGTAAATTTAAAATCGGGTTCTTTAGAAACCGGATCAACAAGCGTATTTGTTAAATTATTAGCCCTATTTAAATTACTTTGTAACACTTTTCCCCAGTGCATTGGCAAGAAAACAACACCTTCTTTAATGGCATCTGTAATTTTAGCACGAACCCTAACTACACCATTTGAACTTTTTATTTCTGTAATATCGCCATCTGAAATCTTATTTAAATAAGCATCAACCGGATTTATTTCTAAAACAGGTTTTGGATAATGTGTTTTTAATCTAGAAACTTTTCCTGTTTTAGTCATGGTATGCCATTGATCTCTAACACGACCTGTTGTTAAAATCAATGGAAATTCGTCATTTGTTTTTACTGAAGTATTTTCTATGGTTGATGGAATATTGAAAATTGCTTTTTGTGATGCAGTATAAAAGTTCTTATCTTCAAAAAGACGCGGGGTTCCTTTATGGCGATATTCATTTACTGGCCATTGAAAAGTTCCTTCTGTTTTTAAGCGATCATAATTCAAAAAAGAAACATCAATATTTGTTCCTTTTGTCATAGAGGCATACTCGTCGTAAATTTCTGAAGCACTATTATAATTAAAGCCTCTAAACCCCATTCTTTGTGCAAAATCACAAAAAATTTCTACATCTGGTCTTGCTTCTCCCGGAGCATCTATTTCTTTTGGTAAATAAGAAATTCTACGTTCAGAATTTGTCATTGTCCCTTCTTTCTCTAACCAAGCAGCTGCTGGCAAAACCAAATCTGCATATTGTAAAGTATCTGATTTATGAGATATTTCTTGCACCACAACAAACTTAGAATTTGCCATTGCTTTTTCTATCTGATGCGAATTTGGCATACTCACTAAAGGATTTGTACAAGCAATCCAAACTGCTTTTAATTTTCCGCTTTCTAAAGCATCAAACATTTCTGTAGCTGTTAAACCTGGTTTTGGTGAAATTTTATCCACTCCCCAAAATTGTGCAACTTCCCTCCTATGTTCTTCGTTTTGTAAATCTTTATGTACCGCTAATAAGTTCGCCATACCACCAACTTCGCGGCCACCCATTGCATTTGGCTGACCTGTTAAAGAGAAAGGCCCTGAACCAGGTTTACCAACTTGACCTGTAATTAAAGATAAATTTAAAAGTGATGTATTTTTATCTGTACCAATAACACTTTGATTTAAACCCATAGCCCACATGCTAATGAATCCTTTAGAAAGACCTATTATTTCTGCTGCTTTTTTAATGTTATCTTGAGAAACGCCACAGATTTTAGAGGCTTGCTTTAAGCTTGTTTCAAAAATAATTTTCTTGTAAGCATCAAAACCTTCTGTATAATTATTTATAAAATCTTCATTAATTAAACCACTTTTATACAAATATCTACCAATGGCATTGTATAAAATAACATCTGTACCTGGCGTTAGTTGCAAGTGTAAATCTGCAAAATTTGCAGAATCTGTTTTACGAGGATCAATTACAATTATTTTCACATTTGGGTTTTGCTCTTTGTGTTTTTCAATCCTTCTAAATAAAATTGGATGACACCAAGCGGGGTTTGCTCCTGTAATTAAAAAAGTGTCTGCTAATTCAATATCTGCGTAAGAAATTGGCACGCTATCTTCTCCAAAAGTTTTTTTATAACCAACCACAGCAGAACTCATGCACAAACGTGAGTTGGTATCTATATTATTGGTTCCTAAAAAGCCTTTTGTCAACTTATTTGCGATGTAATATTCTTCTGTTAAACTTTGGCCTGAAACATAAAAAGCAACAGAATCTGGACCATGTTTTTTTATAATAGACTTAAAAACACTAGCTGCTCTATCTAAAGCAGTATCCCAACTTACACGCTCACGAGGATGTGAACGACTCCATCTCATCTCTGGATATAAAACCCTGTCTGAAGTATCATTAGCAACATAATGCAAGTTCATCCCTTTAGAACATAACATTCCTTTATTTACTGGATGCTCTTTATCGCCTTCAACAAAAACCTTGTTGTTAATGTCTTTTTTTATGATAATTCCACAACCAACTCCGCAATAAGAACAAGTTGTTTTAATTTCCTTTTTTTTAATCATTGAAACCAAGGTTTTATACTAAATACGACATTAAAATTTTACTAACCAAAGTTTGAATTCATTATTCAGAATACGCTAAAAAAAAGTGTTAAGAATTTTTATATCGGCAAAATAAACATTGCAAATTGATGTATTAGCAATTTCAAAATTAAGTATAAATACTTAATTTTTTAATTAAAAAATACGTATTTATAAATTATTACTACATTAATAATTACGTAATAGTGATATTAAGGATTTGGTAAAATTGACGTTAAAAAATAACCAAAATAAAAAACAAGAAGAAATAAAATTCTTATATTAATTGATATTCTTTTGATTTACTATTTAATTCCATTAAGTTTTTGGCCTCTAATTTCTTCATCAAATTAAAACGATGCACTTCTGCAGTGCGTTTGCTGATTTGCAGTTCTTCAGCAATGTCTTTATTATTTTTTAGTTCTAAAACTAAAATCAATATTTGTTTCTCTCTTTTAGTTAATTTAAAAGGAAGCTCTTTTATTTCTTTTTGTGTCGCCGCAGTTTTACTAATATTGCCGTTTACAAAGTTGTTCATTATAATTGAAGAAACATCACCTGTAAAATACTTACCACCAGAAGCCACTTTATTTAATGCTTTCAAAAACTCTTCTTTACTTGCTCCTTTTAACAAATAACCATCTGCGCCCGCTTGAATAGATCTTACAACATACTCTTCTGAATCGTGCATAGAAAGAACTAGTGTTTTTACATCTTTATGATGTTTATTAATTTCAGCGACTACTTCAATTCCGTTTATTTCTGGCATGCGAATATCAACAATAAGTATGTGAGGTTTATTTTTTGAGACCACTTCTAAAGCTTCTTTTCCATTAGAAGCTTCATCTATAACGTTGATTCCTGTTTGATCTTCTAGAAGAGCTTTGATTCCATCTCTTACCAGAACATGGTCGTCTGCTAAAATTACATTAATCATAATTATAAAAACTAAAGTTATACGTACAAAAGTACCATTTTTTATGTAAAACTACGTATTTGTTAAATGGGTATATTTAAAGTAACTCTTGTCCCTTTTCCTAATTCAGAATTCAAAAATAATCTTCCATCAATATATTTAATTCGTTCTTTCATAAAGGTCATTCCCATTCCTCCATCTCCATTATTTACCTTCTTTACTTCAGAGGGCACAAATCCTTTGCCATCATCATCAATTACAAGGCTTAGTAAACTTTTACTGTGAGAAAGTGAAACTACAATATGAGAAGAATCAGCATATTTAATAGCGTTATTAATTGCTTCTTGGGTAATTCTATAAATATTAATTTCAGTTAAAGAATCTAATCGATTATTAAAATCGGTTTTATTAAAAAACAAAATTTCTTTTCCTGTTAACTTTCCTAATTCTTTCGCCAATTTTGCAATCGCAGGCACAATTCCATGATCGGATAATTCTGGTGGAGTTAAATTAAAAGTTGCAGTTCTTACTCCTTTAATAATATTGGTAGTTAACTCTTTTAAATGTTGAATTTTAATAGCTGTACGCTCAATATCATTAATATTAATACTTTCTAAATTGTATTTTAATCCTGTAAGCATTTGCCCAATACCATCATGAACATCTTTGGCAATTCTATTTTGTTCTTTTTCTTGATTCTCAATAATCTTACTAGAAATGATTTTTTGCTGACTCATCTTCTCTTCAAAACTCACTGTAGTTAATCTTTCAATTTCTAACTGTGCAGCTTTTCTTTTAGTAATTTCTGATGCTATTATTAACAATTCTGATTTATCTTCTGTTAGGCGATAAGGAATGATAGACATTTCTAACCAAATATCTAGACCTTCTTTCGTGGTTGATTTTACTTCACCCTGCCAACCTGTTTTTTTATGTTGACTAATTAAATCTTCAATGAATGCCTGTTCATTTTCATTACTGGTTAAAACATTCCAAAACAATACTTCTTTTTTAAATTTAGAAAGTTTAAATAAGCGAGAAAACTTTTTTCCCATATGAATTAAATTCCCTTTTGATGAAATTCTAGCAAACAACAAAGTTTCATCCATTGCATGACTTAAAGCACGTAATTCCTTAATTGATTTTTCTTTAGAAATACTTAATTTATCTGCATCAAAAGCCATTTTTTTAGCTTTCTTTTCTGCTGATAATAAATCTGATAATGTTGCCTTAACTGATTTGGCTGTGGGCCAAAAAATGAATAAAAATTCACCCAAAAGAATTAACAAAGTCAAAACCATTAGCGAAAATTCTAACTTTCTTAACCAAACTACTTTTTCATCAGCTTCTAAATCATATTGATTCACAATTTTATCCATAATGAATAAAAATTCACCTTCATTATTAATGATTTTCTTAATATCTAAAGCTAGCTCATCAATAGATGTTAAAGGGTTTATTTCTAAATTTTTAACAATAGATTTTGATGCTTTCTGAATAGTGTCAAAAACAGGATTAATTGCTTCAAATTGCTGTTTTATTTTAACGCTGTTTTTTTTAGGAAGTCCTAAACTATCATTCCCTTTTTGCAGAGAAGTATGAGATAAATTCCAAAAAACAAGGGTCTCTTTGATATCTTTTTTAAGAAGATTTCTCTTATTTTCATCAAATGAAACAGTAAGAGAAACAATTTCTTTTGTTAATTTTTGACTCAGCATTCTTTGTCTTCCAGCAATATTTATAACTGTAGAGTCACTTTTTTGCGTGTCTAAATGATTACGAACTAAAATCTGACTAATAATTACAGAGAGTGCGATTGTGCTTAAAGCAATAATATATAAACGACTTAATTTATCAAACGTTTTTTTGTCTAATGAATTGCCGTTTTTTGTCATGTGTGTATGTGTGTTTAAGAAATCGCTTGTTTCACTAAAGCTAAACCTTTTTCAGAAAAAGTAAGTTTTAAAGCAGCTTCATGACCTTTTGCAGACATTTTAATCCAAGTTTTTTTTAGAATATCTATTACTTTTTCATCAGTATGTTTAGCTGCAAATTCATCAAAATAATAATCTAAAAAAACCAAACAAATAGTGTCTTCTAAAGTTTGAGATTCTTCATTTTTCTTAATCAATTTTTTAAGGATAATTTTCTGAACTCTATCTACAAACTTTTCATCATAATCAACTTGTTGCAAAATTTCACCAGTAATATCAGCATGTAATTTTTTTAGTGTTTCACGCCATTTAAAATAGCCAACTCTATCCATTGGATATTCATTTCTTTGAATTTTCCAACGACAAATGTGCTGCGCACGTGCTGCAATTTGAAGCGGTTTTGATGCATTAGGCTCAAACATTAACAATTTTCTTGTCATTCTTTGAGAATACAATAATTCTTTAGGATATTCTAATCCTGCAACTTGATAAGTATTCTCATCTTCAGCGTTTTTTTTATCTATTAATGCAATTGCAGTTTCAAATCTTGTAGGCCTCATTTTTTGAATTTAATCTAAAAAGCCAATATACACATTTCCATCTTTAATCTTTACAGGGTAGATGGCAATTTTTAAATCTTCACCGGCTAAATTTGATCCATCTTCTAAAGAAAAATTCTTTTTATGCATTGGGCAAGCTACTTTTGGAATCCCCGCCTTATCACCAATCATACCTAAAGATAAAACCATTTCCATTTTATGCGGACATAAATTTTGAGTGGCATACCACTTACCTGTTCTTGTAAAATTATATACTGCAATTTGCTTGGTGTTATGTTTTACACAAGCACCACTATCTTCTGGAAAGTCTGTCGTTTTACCAACCTTAAACCATTCACTTACATTTGATTCTGAAACTGTTTTATATTTTTCTAATACTTCTTGCATATTGTTATTGTTTGTTACTTATTTAAACCCAAGCTTCTGGTTTTTTTTGTCCTCTCATTTTTACAAATTTGATGTTGTCATCTGTATCATCAGAATTTATAAAATGTTTAAAACGCTTCATTACTTCCTCGTTTTCTATTGCCTGTTTCCATTCGCATTCATATCTATTTACAAGCCCTTGCATTTCAGTTTCCAAATCTTCAGCAATTCCTATAGAATTTTCAATAACAACTTGTTTTAAATAATCTATTCCGCCATCTAATTTATCTAACCAAGGAGCCGTTCTAACTAAAGGACCAGCAGTTCTGATGTAAAACATTAAAAAGCGATCTAAGTATTTTACGACTGTTTCATCATCTAGTTGTTCTGCCAATAAAACTCCATGTTTTGGTGTTGCCCCACCGTTTCCACAGACGTATAAATTCCAACCACCATCTACAGCAATTAATCCAAAATCTTTACCTCTGGCCTCTGCACATTCTCTAATACAACCTGAAACACCTCCTTTTAATTTATGAGGAGAACGCAAGCCTCTGTATCTATTTTCTATTTCAATGGCAAAAGTGACACTTTCATGCATACCATACCTGCACCAAGTAGAACCCACACAACTTTTTACGGTTCTTAGTGATTTTCCGTAAGCATGACCGCTTTCAAATCCGGCGGCAATTAGCTCTTTCCAAATCAGTGGTAATTCATGAACTTGTGCACCAAACAAATCTATTCTTTGGCCTCCCGTAATTTTAGTATATAAATCGTATTTTTTTGCAACTTCTCCGATTACAATTAATTGATCTGGAGTAATTTCTCCAGCAGCAACTCTTGGAACTACAGAATAGGTTCCGTTTCTCTGGATATTTGCCAAAAACCGGTCATTTGTATCCTGAATTGTGGGTTGACGATTTGGAGTCTCCATCGTTACAGTTGCAAAAATTGATGCAACTAAAGGCTTACAAATTTCACATCCATGTCCTTTTCCAAAGGAATTTAAGGTTTCTTGATAACCAGAAACTTTACTCACTTTTACTAAGTCGTATAACTCTTGTCTGTTATAATCAAAATGCTCACAAATAGTTTCTTTTACTTCTTTTCCTAACGATTTTAGTGTTTCATTTACCAAGTCTGAAACCATTGGTTTACAACCTCCACAACCTGTTGTTGCTTTGGTTTTGACAATTACATCACCTAAATTATTACAACCATCTTCAGTAATTGAACTGCAAATATCGCCTTTACTTATACTTTCACAAGAACAAACCTGTGCAGTATCTGGCAGATCTAAAACACTTCCAAAAGAAGAACCTCCTTCACTTGCCGGTAAAATTAATTGCGATGGATCTTCAGGAATTGCCATTCCGTTTAAATAAACCTGATGCAACATATTATAATCAGAGGCATCACCAACTAGAATTCCTCCTAACAGTTTTTTACCATCATGACTAACATTAATTCTCTTATATAAATGTTGTGTTTTATTTTCAAAAATAATAGAATGTCCTTTTGAAGCTGGCATAAAAGGCTCTCCAAAACTTGCAACATCCACGCCTATCAATTTTAATTTGGTAGACATATCGATCTCTTCTGGCATTATACTTTCTGTTTTTCCTATAATCTGATGAACAGCTACTCCAGCCATATCATAACCCGGAGCAACCAAACCATATATCATTTGATTGTACAGCGCCACTTCTCCAATTGCAAAAATATTTTCATCTGAAGTTTGCATTTTATTGTTTACAACAATTCCTCCACGCACTCCCATTTCTAAACCAGCATTTTTTCCTAATTCGTCTCTTGGTCTAATTCCAGCAGAAATTACTAACATATCTACATTTAATAAATCATCTACCCCAAACTCCATTCCAACAATAGATCCATTTCCTAAAATTTGATTTGTGGTTTTTCTTAAATGTATGTTTAAACCTAATGACTCTAACTTTAATTGTAATACTTGGCTACTTCTAGCATCTAATTGTCTCGGCATTAATTTAGAAGCAAATTCTACAATATGAGGTTCTAGCCCCATATCCATAACTGCTTTTCCTGCTTCTAAACCCAAAAGACCTCCACCTAAAACTGCTGCTTTAGCATCAGGTTTTTCAGCTTTTAATTTTGCTGCATACCCTAACATTCCCTCTAAATCTTCAATTGTTCTATAGACAAAAACGCCTTCCTTTTCAACTCCTTTTATAGGAGGAACAAAAGCAGAAGAACCTGTAGCTAAGACCAAATAATCGTAACTTACAGCTCTATTTTTTGCAGTAATTATTGTTTTAGATGCTCTGTGAATTTCAGAAACTTTTTCATCAACAATTAAATCAATTCCGTTTGTCAAATACCATTCTGCAGGAGCCATTTCTAATGCTTTTGCATCTTGATTCTCAAAAAACTCACTTAAATGAACTCTATCATAGGCAGGTCTAGGCTCCTCTCCAAAAACAATGATTTTAAAATCCTTACTTCTCCATTTTGCTGCAAATTTCTCGCAAAACTTGTAACCAACCATTCCATTTCCTACAACAATAACCGTTTGCATAACTACGTATTTTAATACAAAATTAAGTATTTGTACTTAATTTTGTATATTCAAAATTTAAATAATTACGTATTTATCAAATTATTATCGATTTAAAAAAATGAATACTTATAATTTTAATATTATTTAAAATATATCAATTAGAATTATTAATAGTGCATTTCAATTCTAAAAAAATTATAGCTTTTCATATCTTTGACACTCTGTAAATTAATGTTTTCTATGAATGATTTTGTGCTTTATTTTAAAATGGGTCTTAAACATGTGTTAGACTTTTCTGCCTATGATCATATTTTATTTTTAATTGTCTTAGCCGTTGTATTCAACTTTAAGCAGTGGAGAAAAGTTATGTGGCTAGTAACACTTTTTACAATTGGACATTCAATCACACTAGCTTTATCTGCTTATGAAGTATTAAAAATTAGAATGGATTTGATTGAATTCTTAATTCCGTTGACCATCATTATTACAGCTATCATTAATATCTTAATAGCAAAAAAATCACCAACAGGCAAAGAAAACATCAACCTAGTCTTTGCACTAATCTTTGGGCTAATTCACGGATTAGGATTTTCTAATTATTTTAAAATGATGGTTGGAAAAGAAGAAGATAAACTTATCCCTTTAGTAGAATTCGCTTTAGGAATTGAAGCATCACAAATAATTATTGTTTTTGGGATATTAATCTTAGGAACGACACTTCAAAATCTATTTAGAGTATCAAGAAGAGACTGGATTTTAGTTTGTTCCTCTATTGTTATTGGTTTTTCTTGTCCGATAATGATTGAGCGTATTTTTTGGTAACTTATTAACATGATAATTATTCAAATCTTTCTATTTTCGCTTTATGACTGAGAAGAAACAATTAAAATATGATATTGCTTATTTAAAAATGGCAAGGGAATGGGCAAAACTATCACATTGTAAACGCAAACAAGTTGGTGCTTTAATTGTCAAAGGAAGAATGATTATTTCTGATGGTTTTAATGGAACTCCTTCTGGCTTTGATAATTGTTGCGAGGATGCAAAAGGCGTGACAAAATGGGAAGTTTTACATGCAGAAGCGAATGCTATTTTAAAAGTTGCCTCCTCAACACAATCTGCAGAAGGTGCCACTTTATATATTACATTATCACCTTGTACAGAATGCAGTAAACTTATTCATCAAGCAGGAATAAAACGTGTTGTATATGCCAAAGATTACAGAGATTCTTCTGGTCTAAATTTTTTAGAAAAAGCAGGTGTAGAAATTAAATATTTGCCTTATGAATAAGAATAACTTGCCTATATATTTTGCAATTGCTGTTGTTCTCGGAATTATAATTGGTGTTTTCTTTAGTGGTAATTCTAACAATTTATTTTTACTTTCAAAAAACCCTTCTAAAGAGCAAAAAATAAAAAAACTGATCAATTTTATTGAGAAAGATTATGTAGATAATGTCAACACAGACAAATTATTAGATGGAGCAATAACACAAATACTAGGCAAATTAGATCCACATTCTGTTTATATTCCCAAAGAGAATTTGCAAGCAATTACAGAAAGTATGCAAGGTAATTTTGTAGGAATTGGTGTTCAGTTTAGAATGATAAAAGATTCTATTGCCGTTGTTCAAACTATAAAAAAAGGCCCTAGTATTAAAGCAGGACTTAAGGCTGGTGATAGAATTTTAATGGCCAACAAAGACACGTTATATGGCAAAGAATTTAGAAGTGGCAGTATTCCTAAATATTTAAAAGGAAAACCAGAGACAAAAGTTGCACTTCAAATCTATAGAAAAAGTAACGATTCTTTATTTATTGTTGACATTACTCGGGGTGAAGTAAATATTAAAAGTGTAGACTTAGCTTACATGATTAACGATTCTATTGGTTATATAAAAATAGATCGTTTCGCGAGAAATACGTACAAGGAATTCAAATCTTCCATCAATACCTTAATTGCTAATGGGATGACAGATCTAGTTCTAGATTTACGCGGCAATGGAGGTGGTTTTATAGACATTTCGAACAGAATCATCGATGAATTTTTAGAAGATGATAAACTAATGGTTTTCACTAAAAACAATAAAGCACAAATTGAAGAATTCTTTGCAACCAAAATGGGTTCTTTCGAAAAAGGAGGTTTGTATGTTTTAATTGATGAAAATTCAGCATCAGCATCCGAAATTGTTGCGGGTGCTTTGCAAGACAATGACAAAGGAACCATTATTGGAAGACGTTCTTTTGGAAAAGGTTTGGTGCAAATAGAAATGGATTTAGGTGATGGTTCTGCCGTTCGTTTAACCACCGCAAGATATTACACTCCTACCGGGCGTTCTATTCAAAAACCATATTCAAATGGAGAAAAAGGAAACTATTATAAAGATTATCAAAAAAGAGTTGTAAACGGAGAATTGTTAAATAAAGACAGCATTAAAGTAGTCGATTCTCTCCTGTTTAAAACGCCAAAAGGAAAAATAGTCTACGGTGGAGGAGGTATCATTCCCGATGTTTTCGTTCCTATTGACACCACTTCTTACATATCTAATTTCTATTTGAATTCTATAAATAATTTTGCTTTTGAGTATGTAGATAACAAACGAAAAGAGTTGTCAAAATGGACTGTAGACAGTTTTGTACTAGATTTTGACAAAGATGAAACTGTTTTAAACAATTACTTTTCTAAAACCAAATACCAAGCAAATCCGTCATTTAAAACAAAGGAAAGCATTAAAAAATATTTAAAAGCTTTTATTGCAAATATGCTTTTTGGTGATGTTGGTTTTTACCGAATTATTCATAAAGATGATAAAATGTTGCAAAAGGTTTTAGAGTTGGAAAGTAAGCAGGAATAGCTTTTCTTTGCACCAATGATTACAATAACCACTTCAGGAAATAAAAAAGTCTATTTTGCTTCAGATCAACATCTGGGAGCACCAACAGCAGCATCAAGTTTTCCTAGAGAAAAAAAATTTGTTGCTTGGTTAGATGAAGTTAAGAAAGATGCAGAAGCTATTTTTTTATTGGGTGATTTGTTCGATTTTTGGTTCGAATATAAAACCGTTGTTCCTATGGGATTTGTAAGAGTTTTAGGAAAATTAGCAGAAATTAAAGACTCTGGAATTCCTATTTATTTCTTTGTTGGTAATCATGATTTATGGATGCATGATTACTTTGAAACGGAATTAAACATTCCTGTATTTTATAGTCCTCAAGAGTTTCTCATTAACAATAAAAAGATCTTAATGGGTCATGGAGATGGTTTAGGACCGCATGACAAAGGGTATAAACGCATGAAAAAGGTATTTACATTTCCTTTGTTTAAATGGTTTTTTAGATGGTTGCATCCGGATTTAGGTGTAAAGTTGGGGCAATATATGTCTATTAAAAATAAGATGATTTCAGGAGAGGAAGATGCAAAATTTTTAGGCGAAGAAAATGAATGGCTAGTGCAATACTGTAAAAGAAAACTCACTCAACAACACTATGATTATTTTGTTTTTGGCCATAGACATTTACCTTTAGAAATAGAACTACAAGAAAACAGTACCTATATAAACTTAGGCGATTGGATTCAATATTTCACCTATGGACAGTTTGATAAAAATACTTTTAGCCTTCTTAAATATAAATCTAAGAAAAAAGACTGATCGATATACTAATTCCAGAAATCAGAAGATACCTTGAGAGCGAAAATTAAAAAAGGCCACTAAATTAATAATGGACTAAATATAATAATATTTAATATTATTGAAATTACAATTTATAAATTGCTTTAAAATAAACCTGACCTCCACTATAACCAATTGTTGTACGTCTTGGAAAAGGCATCCCTTGAGATGCACGAGTTTCAACTTCGTTTGGATATGTATCAAAAACATTAAGTGCTCCTAAAATTAATTGAACAGTTTCTGAAGCTTGATAGCTAAAGTCTAAATCTATTAAAGTTCTTGCTTCTAATTCTTCTCTTTGAGATCTTTCATCAAAAGTAGTTCCGAAATAATTAGCTCGAACTGAAGCATCAAATTTGCCAAAATTAGGTTCTAAAGATAAACTAGCTCTATTTTTAGGTAAATTATTCTCTAAGTTAAAAATTCCACTTTCGTTAACAGGATTCACTCCACTAACCTGATTTTGGGACAAAACTTTTGTCTGATTATAATTATATGCTAACCCAATTCATAGCTGGATTTGCTACCCCTTCAATCCCAGAATCTATAGCTGCTTGAGCTGCTGCATGTTGATTACCTCTAGCTAATTTTGGATTAAAAGCATATTCTGTACTTATGTTAATAAATCCATTTTCAGTTAATGGAAAACCGAAATTCATTCTTACTTTATAATCAGTTTCACTTCCATAATTTCTTCCATACCATTTACCAACTTGTGTTTGAACTTCTGCTCCACTTGAGGCATCTTTTAATATAAAGTTCATAACCCCTGCAATTGCATCTGAACCATATTGTGCGGCCGCACCATCACGCAAAACCTCTATATTTTTTAACGCAATACTAGGAATATGACCTACATCTGCTGCATGAGATCCTGCATTCATTGCTGCACCAAAATGCGCTATCAAAGAAGATCTATGGCGTCTTTTAGAGTTCATAAGTATTAGTACTTCATCTGGAGGTAAACCTCTTAAAGATGTTGGTTTAACAAATGCTGATCCATCGCCAGTAAGTGGTGTAGACGTGTATGAAGGTATTAAAGCTTTTAATGTTTGTACTATATCACCGTTATTTTGTCTTTCAATCGCTTTTACCCCAATATTATCAATTGGAACAGCGGACTGTAGAACTGTTCTTGGTTTTGAACGAGTACCAGTAATAACAACTTCACTTAAAGCATTATCGTCATTAACCATTATTGTTAAATAAGAAGTATTGCTATTAAAATCAAAAAAAACATCTTTAACCAACTTTTAACAATTAAAAATTATTGAATATTGTAGCTTTGTTTTTCGTAAAATTTAACAGATAATATAAGAGTATCATGGATGTAGATGTAAGAGCTATTAATGAGAAAATAGAAAGAGAAAGTGCCTTTATAGACATTCTTACTTTAGAAATGAATAAGGTAATTGTTGGGCAAAAGCAAATGATAGAAAGTTTGTTAATTGGATTAATTGGAAATGGTCATATTTTACTAGAAGGAGTTCCTGGATTGGCAAAAACATTAGCAATTAATACTTTATCTAAGGCAGTTCAGGCAAGTTTTAGTAGAGTTCAATTTACACCAGATTTGTTACCTGCAGATGTTGTTGGAACGATGATTTATAACATGAAAGAGAATGATTTCATGATAAAAAAAGGACCAATTTTTGCAAATTTTGTGTTAGCCGATGAAATTAACAGAGCACCTGCCAAAGTGCAATCTGCTTTACTAGAAGCAATGCAAGAGCGTCAAATTACTATTGGTGACACTACTTTTAACTTAGACGAACCTTTTTTAGTTATGGCAACTCAAAACCCCGTGGAACAAGAAGGAACTTATCCTTTACCTGAAGCGCAAGTAGATAGGTTCATGTTAAAAGTAGTTATAGATTACCCAAAATTACAGGATGAGCAAATTATTATGCGCCAGAATTTATCTGGTGGTTTCTCAAAAGTTAACCCTGTAGTTTCTGTAGAACAAATTTTAAAAGCAAGAGAAGTTGCTAATGAAGTTTACATGGATGAAAAAATTGAGAAATATATTCTTGATATCATTTTTGCAACTCGTTATCCAGAAAAATACAACTTACCGCAATTAAAAGATTTAATTAGTTTTGGTGCTTCACCCCGTGGAAGTATCAATTTAGCAAAAGCAGCTAAATGTTATGCTTTTATTAAAAGAAGAGGTTATGTAATTCCTGAAGATGTAAGGGCCGTAGTTTTTGATGTTTTACGTCACAGAATTGGTATTACATATGAAGCGGAGGCAGAAAATGTAACTTCTGTTGACATTATCAACTCAATTATTAATGAAGTAGAAGTGCCATAAAAGGAGTTTTCAGTAAATCAGTATTAGGAAGTAATAGCTTGCTTAAATCTGATTTTTTTTAAATAGTAACTGAAAATTGCATACTTAAAACATGGAAACAAAGGAAATCCTTAAAAAAGTTCGAAAAATTGAGATTAAGACAAGACGATTGTCTGATCATATTTTTGGCGGTGAATACCATTCATCCTTCAAAGGGCGTGGTATGACTTTTTCTGAAGTAAGACAATACCAATTTGGTGATGATGTTAGAGCCATTGATTGGAATGTGACTGCGCGTTACAACGAACCTTTTATAAAGGTTTTTGAAGAAGAACGGGAACTAACTATGATGTTAATGGTTGATGTTTCTGGTTCGGAATCATTTGGAACCGCTACACAATTTAAAAAAGATACCGTTACAGAAATTGCTGCAACCCTAGCTTTTTCTGCTACTCAAAATAATGACAAAGTAGGATTAATTCTTTTTTCTGATGATATCGAACTATTCATTCCTCCAAAAAAGGGAAAAAGTCACGTTTTAAGAATTATTAGAGAATTAATAGAGTTTAAGCCAAAAAGCAAAAAGACTGATATTTCTGTAGCTTTAAAATTTTTATCAAGTGTGATGAAAAAAAGAGCCATAGTTTTTATGTTATCAGATTTTATGGATGATGATTATGAAAAAACTTTAAAAATTGCAGGAAAAAAACACGATTTAACAGGCATTAGAGTATATGATAAACATGATGAAGAAATTCCGAATTTAGGAATGGTGCCAATGATAGATGCTGAATCAGGTGCTATTCAACTAGTAAACACCTCGTCAAAAACTACTCGAAGAAACTATAAAGCAAATGCATTACGATTAACTGATTATTATATAAGTACGTTTAAAAGAAGTGGTGCAGGAACTATCAATACGAGAGTTGATGAAGGTTACGTGAAAAAGTTATTAGGATATTTTAAACACAAAGGAAGATAAGCAGGAATGAAAAAATACATTTTACATATTTTTCTATTAATTTCAATAATTGCTTTTGGTCAAAATCCGATGGTAAAGGCCCAAATTGAAACTTCACAAATTAGAATAGGTGAGCAATTCAATTTAAAGATTTCTGTCAATGAAATTGAGAATGTAATTCTACCCAAGCTGGAATTAAAAGGATTAGAAGTTATCGATTCAGCTATGATAGATACTCTAGGCAATATGCTAGTTCAAAAATATATTATAACCGGTTTTGACAGCGGAGCGTACTATATTCCTCAGCAACAAGTTTTTGTTAAAAATCAAGCCTATTTAACAGATTCATTACTAGTAAATGTCGCTACAGTAGCAATAGACACCACTAAAATTAAGAAATTTCCTATCAAAGCAATTAAAGCAGAACCATATACTTTTGATGATTTTAAAATCTATGTATATATTCTTTTAGCGGCATTAGTAATTATAGGTTTCTGGATTTATTGGTTTGTGATAAGAAAGCGAAAGATGGAAATAGAAGAACCAACTTTTAGAGCTTTACCTCCTTATGATGAAGCTATTTATAAGCTAAATGAGTTAGATGAAAAACTACTTTGGCAAAATAATAAAGTTAAAGAATATTATAGTGAGTTAACAGAGATTGTAAGAGGTTATATTGAGCGCGAATTGAAAGTACCTGCATTAGAGAAAACTACAGATGAAATTATAGAGACACTAAAAGATTTTAATGAGGCTGAAACGATATCGACATCCAAAGAAACCATTGACAAACTTAAAGCATTATTGCAAGAAGCAGATTTAGTAAAGTTTGCAAAATCGAAACCTTTAGCGATAGAAATTGAAGAAGATAGAAAAGATGCAAAATTAGTAATTGATAATTTAAAACCTAAACCAATTATAGAAGATGATGAATTGGAATAATTTTGAGTTTTTAAATCCAGAATTTTTGTGGCTGCTAATTTTAGTTATATTATTGGCAATTTGGTATTTTTTTATGCGCAAAAAAGATACTGCAATTTTAACCATGCCAAGTGTTAAAGGGTTTAAAGTAAAAGCATCCATCTTATCAAAATTAAAACCTATTTTATATGTTTTACGATTATTGGCTTTGGCAGCAATAGTTGTCGCATTGGCAAGACCAAGAAACGTTTCTGTAAGCAAAAAAACAAAAACAAATAGAGGTATCGACATTGTAATGGCCATTGATGTTTCTGCAAGTATGCTGGCTAGAGATTTAAAACCGAATAGATTAGAAGCTTTAAAAAAAGTAGCTGTAAATTTTGTTGATAGAAGACCCAATGACAGAATTGGAATTGTAGTGTATGCAGGCGAAAGTTTTACCCAAACGCCTATTACAAGTGACAAAGCGATTGTAAAACGAACCATTTCTGAATTAAAATGGGGGCAATTAGAAGGTGGGACCGCAATAGGAATGGGGTTAGGCTCTGGGGTTAATAGGCTTAAAGAAAGTAAAGCAAAAAGTAAGGTTATTATTTTACTAACGGATGGAGTAAACAACTCAGGAAACATAGACCCAAGAACGGCAACAGAACTAGCTAAAGAATTGGGTATTAAAGTCTATACAATAGGAATAGGAACCAATGGAATGGCGGATTTTCCTTGGAGTAAAGACCCAAGAACTGGTCAATTAAATTTTAGAAAACAACAAGTAGAAATTGATGAAGATTTGCTAAAAGAAATTGCATCAGAAACAAAAGGAAAATATTTTAGAGCAACAAACAATACATCATTAAAAGAAATTTATAATGAAATTGACAAACTCGAAAAAACAAAAATAGAAGAATTCAAGTATTACAATTATCAAGAAATGTACAGGTCTTTAGTACTATTAGCTCTTGGTCTATTACTACTAGAATTCTTATTAAGAAATACATTATTTAAGAGTTTTATATAAAAATGTACAAATTAGAAGAACCAATTTATTTTTATTTATTAGCAATTATTCCTGTAATGATTGTTGTTTTTCTATTGGTTTTATGGTGGAAAAAAAGAATGCAGCGTAAATTCTCAAATCCTGATTTACTGAAAAAATTAGCTCCGAACTCATCAACATTTAAATCAATACTAAAACTAATAATGTTGTTATTAGGAATTGCCTTTTTAGTGATTTCTTTAGTAAACCCTAAAATGGGCTCTAAACTGAAAACGGTAAAAAGAGAAGGAGTAGATGTCGTTTTCGCTCTAGATGTTTCTAGAAGTATGCTGGCAGAAGATATTGCCCCTACTAGGCTAGAAAAAGCAAAACAAATCATTGCAAAAATTATAGATAAATTAGGAAGTGATCGAGTTGGTATTATCATTTACGCGGGTAACTCGTATCCTCTTTTACCCATAACAACAGATCATGCAGCAGCAAATATGTTTTTGCAAAATGCCAATCCCGATATGGTTTCTAGTCAAGGCACAGCAATTAATGAAGCTTTAGAATTAGCAAAAACTTATTATAATAATGACGAGCAAACCAACAGGTTTTTAGTCATTATTTCTGATGGAGAAGACCACCAAGAAGAAACCAAACAAGTAGCTCTTAATTTGGCTAATGATGGCGTAAAGATTTACACTATTGGTGTTGGTACAGAAAAAGGCGGACCAATTCCTATACGTTTAAATGGAGCTATGATTGGTTATAAAAAAGATAACAAAGGAGAAACAGTTATTACCAAACGTATGCCCGATGTTTTAAACGGAATTGCAGATGCCTCTGACGGAGAATATATAGATGGTAATGTAACTGAAAATCCTGTAAAACAGATTTCAGACATTATTGCAAATGCCCAAAAAAGCGAATTTGAAACGAAGCAATTTTCTGATTACAAAGATCAATTTCAATGGTTTTTAGCGATAGGAATTTTATTTTTACTCTTAGATGGTTTCTTGTTAGAAAAGAAAACAAAATGGTTAAAAAAGGTAGATTTATTTAATGAAGAAAAAACAAAAAAATAAAAAATGAACCTTTTACAAAATATCCTTATTTTATTTTTGATGCTGTTTTCATCAACAACAATTCTTGCACAAAAAGATTCTATTGCTTTGCAACGTAAAGCTAGAAAAATGGTAAGACAAGGCAACGAATTATATCAAAAAAAACAATACACAGAGGCGTCTGTTGCTTACAGAAAGGCTCTAGACAAAAGCTCCTATTATGATAAAGCAAGTTATAATTTAGGTAATGCTTTATATGAAAACAAGAACTTTAAAGAAGCTACACCTCAATATGAATTGAGTGCAAAAACTGCTTCAGATAAATATACGAAAGCAGAAGCTTACCATAATTTAGGTAATTCTATGATGGAAACTAAAAACTATCAAGGTGCTGTAGATGCTTATAAAAACTCCTTACGAAATAATCCTAATGATGATGAAACTCGTTATAATTTAGCGGTTGCTCAAGAATTCCTTGAAAAAGAAAAACAACAAAATAAAGACAATAAAGACAATAAAGACAATAAAGACAAAGATAAAAAAGATAAAGACGAAAAAAACAAGGATAAAGATAAGAAGGAAGGTGATGATGACAAAGAGAAAAAAGAGGGTGATGATGACGACAAAGATAAAGACGAAAAAGGAGATAAGAAGAAAGATAAAAAACAAGATTCTAAAAAGGACGATAAAAAAGAACAGAAAGAGAAACCCAAACCTCAACAAGGAAAAATGTCTCCTCAACAAATTAAGCAGCTATTAGAAAGCTTAAATAATGAGGAAAAAAAGACCCAAAAGAAAATGAATGCTAAAAAAGCAAAAGGTAAAAAAGTAAAACAGGAAAAAGATTGGTAAGTTTGTTGCTTTAAGATGAAGATGAAATTTTACATATCAATATTTATAAGCTTATTATCACTTTCAATTCTAGCACAAGAGGCAGAATTAAAAGTGAAAGTGAGTAAAAATAAACTAGGTTTAAACCAACGTTTACGAATAGAATTTTCTGTTAACAAGCAAGGTGCAGATAATTTTACGCCTCCAGACTTTAAAGACTTTAGAGTCATTCAAGGACCAAGTCAATCTGTAAGTCAATCTTGGATAAATGGAAAGGTTAGTTTTTCTCAATCATACTCTTATATACTAAAACCAAAGAGAAGAGGTGAGCTTATTATAAGTCCTGCAAACATTAAATACAGAGGAAAAACTTTGAATTCGAAAATGATGAAAATCGTTGTTTTGAATCCAGTGGAAATACCTGACAATCCTAATGACCCAAATTACATAGCACAACAAAACATACATTTAGTTGCAGAAACCTCTAAATCTAGACCTTTTGTTGGAGAAGGAATTTATGTGGAATATAGGTTGTATGTTAGCGAAAACGTGAGTGTTTTCGATACTTCTGTAACAGAAGCTCCGCAATATAATGGCTTTTGGAATCAAGAAATTAAAATAAATGGTTTCCCTGTAAAAATGGGAAAATACAATGGTGAAAACTACAGATATATTGTACTGCAAAAAGCGCTATTAATTCCTACAAAAACTGGAAAACTTACCATTGATCCTATGAAAATGGATATTGTCATTGGTGTACCAACAGGAAGAGTAGACTTTTTTGGAAATGTGATTACAAAAAACCTCAAAAAAGAATTCGCTTCTACCAAAAAAATTATTAGACCTAAAAGTCTTCCTTTAGAAAATAAACCAGAAAACTTCACAGGTGCTGTTGGAAAGTTTAAGTTTGATGTTTCGTTGAGTAAAAATGCTTTAAAAGCAAATGAATCTTCTCAAATTAAACTAACGGTCTCTGGTAAAGGAAATTTAAAATTATTTGAATTACCAACTGTAGAAACTCCTGCTGAATTAGAAAAATATCAACCAGAAAGAAAAGAAAGAGTTAGAGTTGCTGCTGATGGAATTACCGGATCAGTAACTGACACTTACACTGTAGTGCCTCAATATAAAGGAAAGTACAAAATACCAAATATTGCTTTTTCATATTTTAATCCTAACGAAAAAAAATACCAAACAATTGCTACTGAAGACTTATTTGTTGATGTATTAGAAGGCAAAGAATTGGTGACTAACAACAACTCTTTAATACAAAAAAAGACCGTAATTTCTACCGGAAAAAACTTTAGATACATTCAAACAAAAAGTGAGTTTATGACTAAAGATCGTACAGATTTTTTCAAATCGAATGTATTCTATTTATTCTTATTACTCCCTTTAATAAGTATTCCAATAGGTATTGTTATTGCTAAAAACAATGAAAAACGTAACCGAGATGTAATTGGCAGAAAACAAAGAAGAGCAGAAAGATTAGCTAAAAAATATTTATCTGAAGCACATAAACAGTTGGGTGAAAAAGAAGCTTTTTACGAATCTTTAGAACGTGCTTTGCATAATTATTTAAAGGCAAAGTTAGGAATTGAAATCGCTGATATTAGCAAAGAAAAAATAGCTCAAATTTTACAACAAAGAAATGTTGATAAGGATACTACTAAAGAATTTATAGCAGTTTTAGAACATTCGGACTTTGCACGTTACTCTCCAATAACTAATACAGAAATGAAGCAAGAATTTGAAAGAGCAAAACTAGTAATCGTCCAATTAGATAAGCAGTTGTAAGATGAAGAAAATCCTATTTTTATTATTGATAATTACTAATACAATCGCTAGTCAAACTACCAGTGAATCTTTTGCTTCTGCAAATGATTTATATAAAAATGAAAAATTTGAACAAGCTATAACTTTATATAAAAAAATAGAATTACAAGGTTTTGTTTCATCTGAATTGTATTATAATTTAGGGAATTCTTATTACAAAATTAACAAAGTAGGACCCTCAATTTATTATTATGAAAAAGCTTTAAAGTTAAATCCTTTAAATGAGGACGTAAAAAATAATTTGGTATTTGCTAAAAGATTAGCATTAGATAATATTGAAGAATTACCAAAAACAGTCTTTCAAAAGTTTAATAAAAATTATTTACAAAAGCTTTCTTACAATCAGTGGGCAATTATAGTTGTTCTTTTTTCTTTCTTAGCTAGTGTGTTCTTTTTACTTTTTTATTTTGCCATAACTCCTGCTCAAAAACGCTTTTATTTCTCCATAAGTTCATTAAGTTTTATGCTCCTGATTATTTCTTTTTTAATTACCTATCAGCAATATTCATACACTATAAATAATAAAGAAGCTATTGTTTTTGTGGAAAAAACAGAGGTAAGAAATTCACCAACTTTAAATTCTGAGGTAGTTTTCACCTTACACGAAGGCACAAAGGTTTTGGTTTTAGATTTAGTAGACGACTGGAAAAAAATTAAATTAAAAGATGGGAAATTAGGCTGGATTATTGCAGATGAAATAAAAATGTTGAGTGATTTTTAAATTTTCTTTAACAATTATTTCATAAACCTTTATTATTTTTGCCTTTTATATTCTAATACAAAAATTACTTTGAAAACAAAAATTGCGTTTTTTTTCATTATATTATTTAGCATTCTAATAGTTGCGCCTACAATACTTAGTTTTGTAGATGCTAACAAAAATGTTGCTTTTTTTCTTGAAATAAATGAAGAAGAAGAAAATAAAGGTAAAGAAGCTGCTAAGGATTTAAAAATTAAAATTTACCCTTCCGATAACTGTAGCTCTCTGTTTTTAAAAGGAATTCAAAAAAAGAAAAATATAAGTTTTACATCTAAAAACTATATTTCAGAATACCCAAAGATTACAACTCCACCTCCAGAATTCTTAGTTTAAATATCGTTTAATAAGACAAATCAATTACTATTTTTAAAACAATAAACTCTAAATTATTTATTTAGAGTAAAATCATTACGCATATGTTTAAATATATTAAAAACGATTTACCTGCAAGTATTGTAGTGTTTTTCGTCGCATTACCATTGTGCTTAGGTATTGCCTTAGCAAGTGGAGCTCCATTATTTTCAGGATTAATTGCAGGAATTATTGGAGGTATTTTAGTAGGTTCTTTAAGTGGGTCTAAAATAGGAGTAAGTGGACCTGCAGCAGGTTTAGCCGCAATTGTACTAACAGCAATTGGTTCTTTAGGAGGTTATGAGAACTTTCTAGTCGCAGTTGTATTAGGTGGTATTATTCAACTAATTTTTGGTTTCCTAAAAGCAGGAATTATTGGATATTATTTTCCTTCATCCGTCATAAAAGGAATGTTAACTGGAATTGGAATTATTATTATTTTAAAACAAATACCACACTTTTTTGGGTATAACACAAATCCTGAAGGAGATTTCGCCTTCTTTCAAATGGATGGTGAAAATACATTTTCAGAAATTTTTAAAACCATTAATAATATTAGTTTAGGTTCTACGATTGTTGGCTTTATTGGTTTAGGTTTATTATTACTATGGAGTGCTGTTTTATCAAAAAAAGGTAAAATATTTCAATTAATTCAAGGTCCTTTAGTTGCAGTTGTTGCAGGAATCATATATTATTTTGTTACAGATCAAAACTCTAAATATGGAATTAGTCCCTCTAATTTGGTTAGTGTTCCTGTCCCTGATAATTTAGATTCGTTTATAGGTCAATTTAGTTTCCCTAACTTCAGTGCAATTACAAATCCAGAAATTTGGGTTGTAGCTTTTACCATTGCTTTGGTCGCAAGTTTAGAAACATTGTTATGTACTGAGGCAACAGACAAATTAGACCCTCACAAAAATGTAACACCTACAAACAGAGAATTGCTTGCACAAGGGACAGGAAACATTATTTCTGGCCTTATCGGCGGATTGCCTATTACACAGGTAATCGTTAGAAGTTCAGCCAATATTCAATCGGGAGGAAGAACAAAAATGTCTGCAATTATACACGGATTTCTTCTGTTAATTTCTGTTATTTTAATTCCTACATTATTAAATAAGATTCCCCTTTCTGTACTAGCTGCTATTTTACTTATTGTGGGCTATAACTTGGCAAAACCTGCTTTATTTGTACAAATGTACAAAGTGGGATGGAAACAATTTCTTCCTTTTACGGTAACGGTTTTCGGTATTGTTTTTACAGATTTATTAATCGGTATAGGTATGGGGTTAGCAGTAGGAATTGTAGTAATTCTTATAAAAAGTTTTCAAAACTCTCATTTTTTACATATTGAGGATAAGAGCAATGGCAAACATAAAATAAAAATGACACTAGCAGAAGAAGTTACTTTCTTTAACAAAGGAGCTATTTTAAAAGAATTAGATAGCCTTCCGAGAGAAACCTATTTAGAATTAGATGTAAGAAAAACAAGGTATTTAGATAATGATATCATTGAAATTCTTGAAGACTTTGCTTTTAAAGCTAAAGAAAGAGACATCGATATTAAATTAGTTTCTGAAAGAGGTATTACAGAAAATCCATCAAGTTATATTGAGTTTTTCGAATTAAGACCTAAAACTGCCTAAAATATAAATATGATGGAAAAGAGCCAATACAAAATATTAGTGCTATCAGATTTAACGAAATCTACCACTTCTACGTTAAGAAGTAGTGCGAGTTTAGCTAAAATGATAGATGGAAATGTTGAGTTTTTCTGTGTAAAAAAACCAACAGATATTGTTGAAAAAGAAAATCAATTATCAGCAATAAGAACCATAAACCAAAAATATAATATTACTGGTAAAGAAATTGAAAAGATTGTAAAACCCATTTCTGAAACTTATAATGTAGCCATAAAGTATAATCATACATTTGGGAATCTTAAAAATGAAATTCGTAATTATATATCAATTCACGAGCCAGATATCATTGTTTTAGGAAGGAGAAAATCAAAAATATTAGGCATACTCGGTGATAATATTACTGACTTTATTCTAAAAATATTTGATGGGATTGTTATGATTGTATCCGAGAAAAATGAATTAACTATTTCTGATCAATTATCCATAGGAATTCTGAACGAATCGAAACAATCAAAAAGCAAAGATTTTATAGAAAGTTTAATTTCTGTATCTAAAACTCCACCAAAAGTTTTTAAAATATCTGAAGACAGTAATTTAGAAAAAAATAGTTCCTATTTTTCTACAAAACCTATTGAGTATGTTTTTGAAAAAGGAGCGAATGCTTTGCAAAATATTGCAAATTATTCAGCGAAAAGCAAAACAAATTTAGTGTTGCTTGATAGAAATAAAAATCAAAATAATTATACTTTAAAAGAGGCTATCAATAATTTTAATTGCTCTCTTATACTAACAAACTAAACAATATGAAAGCTCATACAAAAGAAACACAGATGTCAATTTCACCAGAAAAAGCAGTTCACCTTTTAAAAGAAGGTAACAACCGTTTCATAGAAAATAAGACAATAAGTAGAGATTTATTAGACCAAGTTAAGGATACAAGTATAGGTCAATTTCCTTTTGCAACAATTTTAAGCTGTATTGATTCACGAGTATCCTCAGAGCTGATTTTTGATCAAGGGATTGGAGATATTTTTAGCGCCAGAGTAGCAGGAAACTTTGTTAACGAAGATATTTTAGGAAGTATGGAGTTCGCTTGTAAATTAGCAGGAACTAAAGTTGTCCTAGTTTTAGGGCATACTGCTTGTGGGGCAGTAAAAGGGGCTTGTGATAATGCAAAATTAGGAAATTTAAGCGCGTTACTAAGTAAAATAAAACCTGCTGTTGAAGCTGTTACAAATCCAATAGATACTAGTTTAAGAAATTCTAGCAATATTGATTTTGTAAATACTGTTGCAGAGAAAAATGTACATATAACTATTGATAATATTCGAGCTCAAAGTCCCGTTTTAAAAGAAATGGAAGATGAAGGAGCGATTAAAATTGTTGGAGCTATGTATGATATTAAAAATGGCTCTGTAACTTTTTTTGACTAGTAAAAGTATGTTTTAATTTAAAAAAATAAAAAATCAATCTTAAAAAAATCAATCTTAATACAAGATTGATTTTTTTTTGGATTAATAAGACTACATTGTAACATCAAAATTCAAGAGATTATGAAAACTTTATTTTCAAATATAAAAGGTGATGCTTTTGGAGGTATTACGGCGGGTATAGTAGCTTTACCTCTAGCTTTAGCTTTTGGTGTTTCTAGTGGACTAGGACCAAGTGCAGGTTTGTATGGTGCTATTTTTATCAGTTTTTTTGCAGCACTTTTTGGCGGAACTAATACACAGATTTCAGGCCCAACAGCACCTATGACTGCGGTAAGCATGGTAGTTATTGCAGGAATAGTTGCTGCAAATGACGGTGATATTACTAAAGCTTTACCTGCTATTTTAACGGTATTTTTATTGGCTGGGTTCTTTCAAATTGGCCTGGGTTTAATCGGTTTAGGAAAATATATACGATACATTCCTTACCCTGTGGTTTCTGGTTTTATGACTGCAATTGGAGTGATAATTTTATTAACTCAAGTTTTACCTTCCTTAGGATACTATCCAAAAGAAGATGTAGAGTTTGTGACCAACTTTAAACCATTAGCAGAAGAAGTAATTCTCGAAAACATCTTAAAAGAAGAAGCAAAAGAAGGTATTTTAGTTTTAGAAGACTTTAGTAAAACTATAGAAAGAGGAAGTAAAATTACGCCCGAAAATATTTTAAAAGAATCACAAACTTTGGCTGCGAAAGAAACTTCTGGAGCTTTAGGGGCTATAAAAGCATTTCCTAGAGCCATACAAAACATTAATTGGTTAGAATTACTTTTATCGCTTGGAACTATTTTTATTATTTATGGTTTTAAACGGATTACCACTAAAATTCCTAGTACCCTTGTTTCCTTAATTGTTATGTCTGGGATTGCAGTTGGTTTTGGCTTAGAATATAGAACTATTCAAGAAATTCCAAGTGGAATTCCTCAAATTAAATGGGAAATATTTTCAGGATTTTCTCTCAGTAATATTACTCCGTATATTTTTACAGCTTTAACGCTATCGCTTTTGGGGGCAATTGACTCGCTGTTAACGAGTGTCGTCGCAGATAATATGACGAAGACAAAACATAAACCTAATAAAGAATTAGTTGGTCAGGGAATAGGAAATAGTATTGCTGCTTTGTTTGGCGGAATTCCTGGAGCTGGTGCAACAATAAGAACTGTAGTAAATATAAATGCTGGAGGTAAAACCAAACTTTCTGGAATGATTGCTGGTATAATGCTTTTAATAATTATGTTAGGTTTAGGGCCTGTTGCGTCTAAAATACCTGCTGCAGTTTTAGCTGGTATTTTAATTACTGTGGGTATTGGAGTAATGGATTACAAAGGTTTAAAAGCAATACCAAGTCTTCCTAGAGACATTAAATTTGGGCCCTTAAAATTAAGTTCGGAAGTCTTAATAATGATTGTAGTGTTACTACTTTCAACATTTTGGAACTTAGTGTACGCTGTCGGTATTGGTTTGATAATTGCATCTTTAATGTTTATGAAAAAGATTGGGGATTTAACAGCTGAAAGATCAGATGTGAAAACACTAAAAGAAAAATCATGGGCAGATGAAAAAGACTTCCCAAAAGCTTTTGCAGAAAAAGTATTTATCAAACACATAAAAGGCCCTTTATTCTTTGGCTCTACAAGTGATTTTCAAGCATTAGCGCAACAAATACCAGACACTGCAAAAACGGTAATAATGCGTTTAGGAAGAATGCAATATATGGATCAATCTGGCTTATATGCTATGGAGGATATGTTGCAAGATTTAAAAACTAAAAATATTGAAGTGCTTTTTGTAAACTTATTAAAGCAACCAAGATATATGATGGAACGTATAGACATCATACCCGATTTTATACCAAAAGAGCACATTTTTAAATCTTTTGACGAATGCACAAATTGGATCAAAAAAAATATAAAAAATAATCTTTAAAAAAATAATAAAATGAGAAATACAGCAATAAATAAAGAGGTACAATTAAGTTTATCACCAAAAGATGTTTTACAAGATTTATTAGAAGGGAATCTTCGTTTTATAAATAATGACTTAGAGAAAGTTGCACATTTAGATTTAGTAAAACAAACTATTTCTGGGCAATATCCAAAGGCCGTTGTGCTCTCTTGTATTGACTCTAGAGTGCCTGTAGAACAAGTTTTTGATCAAGCTGTTGGTGATGTTTTTGTAGCAAGAGTGGCAGGAAATTTTGAAAATACCGATATTTTAGGAAGTTTAGAGTACTCATGCGCTGTTGCTGGTAGTAAGTTGGTGTTTGTATTAGGTCATGAAAGTTGTGGTGCAGTAAAAGCTGCTTGTGATGGTGTAAAACTTGGCAATATTACCAGTATGTTAGATAATATTATGCCCGCAGTAAAAAAATCTTCCGAAGAAATAGAGGGAGAAAAAAACTCGTCAAACAATGATTTTGTTGCAAAAACTGTGGAAAATAATGTGCTTTTAACTATTGATAGAATTCGTGATAAAAGCGAAATTTTACGCGAATTAGAAAATAATGATAAAATTAAAATTGTTGGTGGAGTTTATTCCTTACAAACCGGTAAAGTAAATATATTGTAAAAATGAAATTTGTAAAATTTTTTACTTTAGGAGGTCTATAGATGTTTCACCATTTTCATCTTCTTTTATAATCGATGGAAATAAAGCTGGTGCAATCTGCTTTACCGGCTTATAAAGGAGAGATTCATCTAAGGTTTCTTGTTTCAGAAACGGAATTGTATTATTTACTCTTCCAAAGAAAGTGAAAATTACACTTAAAATTAATGCTATTTTTAAAATAGCAAAAACGCCTCCTAAAAGTTTATTCAACATTCCTAATGCTGTAATGTCTGCAAGTTTTGTTAAAATTTTCCCGATAAAAATGATTGCGATAACTACTAACAAAAAAGTAACCGCAAAAGCCACAATTCTGTTGGTTTCATCAGACCAATTTAAATTACTAGAGTTCAATAAATACGCCTCTAAATGGAAGGCATAATGTATTGCCACATAAACACCAGCAATAATTGCTATTAAAGAAGCAACTTCAACAAAAAGTCCTTTCATAAGTCCTCTTACAAATGCAAAAAGTAGCAAAGCAGCTATAATGATATCAAAAATATTCATTCAAAATAATTTCTTCAAACCTACATCTTTTTTTTACAATTTAAAAATGTGCATTGTATCTTTGCTCTTTAAACGTTTTTTATGGCTAAAGTGGGTAATTTAAAAGAAAAGTGGGATTTTTTAGTAGCAAAACTAACCAACGATTTCTCTGAAGGAGATGAATTAAATTTAGACGGAATCCTCTATTTAATTGGTGTACAGGAATTAGGCCAAGGTCATAGAGCTTTTAAAAAAGACGAAAAAATGAACCTTATGCACATTGCCATCTGTAAATTATTAGAATCGTATGGATATTATGAATTCGATTTTTTTGATGATGATGGTTGGCCACACTACAAATCACTTACTGAATTACCCAATTTAAAAGCCGGTGAACAAACCGTATTAATGAAAGAAGCAATTGTATCTTATTTTGAAGTTTTAGAATATTTTAAAGATTAAGTAACACTCAGTTTTCTTATCATTGTAGACAAAAATTTCGGATAAAAACGTTTCGCATACACTCCTAATTTTTCTTTTGCACCAGCAATATAAACTTCTTCTTTTTTGTTTTCAATCGCTTTTGCCATCAATTTAGCAAAATGTTTAGGGTCAATTCCATTGGCCGTCGCCACATCCATTTTTTGTTGTGGAGTTCCATTTCCTGTTAATGCATTTTTAGAAATATTCGTATTTACAAAACCTGGACAAACTAAAGTTACTGCAATATTATCTTGATGATGTTCTGCTCGTAAGCTATCAAAAAACCCATGTAAAGCATGTTTACTTGCGGCATAGCTGGAACGCAAAGGAGTTCCTATTTTACCAACAATACTTGTAGTTACTACAAAATGACCGGTTTTATTTTTGATGAAATACGGTAAAATTGCCTTTGATAAAGCTACAGTTCCTAAATAATTAATATCCATAATTCTTTTATCAACTTCAATTTGAGTGTCTTTTACAAAGGATCTTTGACTAACTCCCCCATTATTAACTAAAATATCGATTTCGCCAAAAGCCGCCAGCGCTTCATCAACCTTCGGTTGTAAATTATTATAATCTTCTAAATCTAAAACAATAATTTTTACTTTTGAAGGATCTTTACAAGCACTTTTAACTAATTCTAAATCTTCTATTTTCCTTGATGACAAAATGATTTTTGCATTTTGATTTGAGAGTTCTAGAGCCAGGGCTTTTCCAATCCCAGAAGAAGCACCAGTAATCCAAATTATTTTATCAGAAAAGTTCATGATTTCATTTTTAACATTACAATATACCTATTTTAATGCAGAAATAGTACTTTTGGTGTACTTCTTAAAAATTGATATATCAAGAATAAAACCAACATAAAATAATCATGAAAAATATTTTTACTTTTCTGCTTTTAATATCCTCAATTGCTAATGCACAATATACAGTTAAAGGAATTATGAGTCCTAAAATTGAAAAAAGTGATTGGATTATTTTATATAAACTTGAAGGGACAAAACAAATATTTGTAAACAATACTTCGATAAAAAGTGATTCTATAGATATTAATGGTAAAAAAGAATTTGCTGGTAATTTCGAATTAAAAATTCCTTCATCTGCCAAATCCGGCGCATATAGAATAAATTACAGATTAGAGGGAGCAAGTTTTGTAGATTTTTTTTACAACAAAGAAGATGTTTCCTTTGTTTTTAACCCTGATTATCCAGAACAATCTATTGATTTTTTAGAATCATCAGAAAACAAGTTGTTTAATGAGTATATAGAAACTATTTCTATAGCACAACAGCAGGTAGACTCTATCCAAGTCGCCGTATTACAAAACCCAAATTTAGATTTAAAAAGTCATTACAAAAAAGCAAAGAAAAACGTAGATTCTATTCAAAACAAATTTATAGATATTTCTAAAAAAAAATATGTTGCTCCCTTTATAAAAGCTAATTTACGCAGTAACCCAAAAGGAGTTTTGACCTCTGTAAATGATTATATGTCAAACTTAAAAAACTCCTACTTTAATGCTCTAGATTTTTCTAATAAGACGTTAATGAATTCTTCTTTTTTAACGAATAAAATTTTAGAATATGTATTTTACATCAATTTTTCTGATGACAAAAAAACCCAGCAAAAATTATTTAAACAATCTCTAGAAACGGTAATTTCTAAGATTGACAGTCAATCTTATAAAAAAGATGTAATTGAGTTTTTAATAGAAGAATTTGAAGCTTCTAAAAACTTAGAAATCATAGATTATCTATTTGATAATTATTACAATAAGCTTCCAGAAAATTTACAAGATAAAAAGTTTAAATCTGAAAAAGTAGCTTTATTTATAACAGAAGTTGGCAGAATTGCTCCTGATTTTTCTTGGAAAGAAAATGATAAAACCTTCAACCTTTCTACTTTAAATGATGCGGAAAATTATGTGTTGGTTTTTTGGAGTACAAGTTGTTCTCATTGTTTACGTGAAATCCCTTTATTGCATTCTTACATGGAAAACAAAAAGAATATAAAAGTAATTGCTTTTGCCTTAGAAGATGACTCTTTTGTTTGGGAAAATTACTCTAAAACAAATCTTTTAGGGTGGCATAATGTGTTAGGTTTAAATAAATGGCAAAATAAAATTTCAAGAACCTATCAAGTTTCTTCTACACCAAGTTATTTTGTTTTAGATAAGAATAAAAAAATTATTGCAAAGCCAAATGAAATAAAAGATGTAAAAGCATTTTTTGATAAAAATTAATTATCAAAAATGAAGAAAAGCATCCTCTAAATGCTCAATTTTTGTTTCCTTTTTTTGATGAATGATTGCAATGATATCAAAACGCACTTCAACATCTAAATCCTTTTCAACCACATAATTGTCAATAGCAGAAAGCAATAATTTTATTTTCTTAGGATTTACAAAATCTTGTGGATTTCCAAAATAAGTTGTACTTCTTGTTTTTACCTCAACAACGGCTAAAACATCTTTTTTTTGAGCAATAATATCCACTTCTGCCTTTTGAAAGCGATAATTTTTTTCTAGGATTTTGTACTCGTTTTTAAGTAAAAAAGCTATTGCTAGTTGTTCTCCTTTCTTGCCTAATTCATTATGGTCTGCCATTTTATTTTTTAAAAATAATTGAAGATTGTTGACCATCACTCCCTACTGTTAGCTCAATCTTTCTGCCAAAAATCAAGGCTCTATTATCTAATTCATGACCCGCAGGAAAATCAAATAAAACAGGAATATCTTTTGGTAAAACATCCAAAATTAACTGTTCAATGGAACTTCCCCAAGCAGTAGTATTCTTCTTCACTTTTGTCATATCTCCAACAATAACAGCTTTTACTTGTGTAAAATATTTAGCTCTTTTTAAACTTTGTAACATTCTATCAATAGCATATTTATACTCACCAATTTCCTCAATAAATAATATTTTATCCTCAGTATTTAACTGACTTTGAGAACCTAACATTGATGACAGAATCGCCAAATTCCCTCCAATAACTTGCCCCTCTACGGCGTTGAATGGACTTCGCGAATAAACACTTCTATTGTACTTTGATGAAGCAATTGTATACGAAAGATCGTCTCCAAAAATTGCTTTTTTCAAAGATGAAACCGTTTCAATGATATCTTCAAGTTCATCACTTAAACTTGTACCCATCATCCCATGAATAGATTCTACACCTAGCGTGTGAATGTGATTGTGGAAAGCAGTAATATCTGAATAACCTATTATCCATTTTGGATTTCTTTTAAACTTAGTAAAGTCTAATTTATCCAAAATTCTTACAGAGCCATAACCTCCTCTTGCTGCCCAAATTGCTTTAATGTTTTTGTTATCTAAAGCATCTTGAATGTCAATACAACGTTCATAATCTGTCCCTGAAAAATGATTATTCTGATTAAATAAATTTTTACCTAAAACCACTTTTAAGCCCCAACTTTCTGCCAATTGTTTCGCTTTTTCAATAATCTCTTGCTTGTCTTTTAAAATTCCTGCAGGCGCAACAATTGCGATTGTATCTCCTACTTGTAAATATGGAGGAGTTTTTAATTTTTCTTGTGCGATTATTGATGAAAAGGTCATCAATAATATGGTCATAAATAGGATAGGTTTTTTCAAAATAAATCTTGCTTCTTAGTTCTAACAATGTAAAATTCTAACTATTGTAAATGTATCAAATTTCAATCGGTTTTAAAACTCGGTTTTTTGTACTTTTGTCCTGCAACAATCAAACCACAAATTAAATCAAGGAAAATTCGATGAATACTCCAAAAAGATATACAATTACCGCAGCTTTACCTTACACTAATGGTCCAATTCATATTGGTCATTTAGCGGGCGTTTACGTTCCTGCAGATATTTACGCACGTTACTTGCGCTTAACAGGTAAAGATGTTGCCTACATCTGTGGCTCTGATGAACATGGTGTCGCAATACCTATGAGAGCTAAAAAAGAAGGTGTTTCTCCTCAAGATATTATCGATAAATATCACGGAATAATCAAGCAATCTTTCTCTGATTTTGGAATTTCCTTTGATAATTATTCAAGAACTTCTTCTAAAATTCATCATGAAACTGCCTCTGAATTTTTTACAAAGCTTTATAAGAATGGCGATTTTATTGAGGAAACTTCTGCACAACTATATGATGCCGAAGCGAATCAGTTTTTAGCAGATCGCTTTGTGGTGGGAACTTGCCCTAAATGTGGCTTTGAAGAAAGTTATGGAGATCAATGCGAAAACTGCGGAACCAGTCATAATGCAACAGATTTAATCAATCCAAAATCTGCTATTACCGGAAACGTACCTACTGTAAAAGAAACAAAACATTGGTTTTTACCTTTAGATAAACATGAAGCATTTTTAAGAAAATGGATTTTAGAAGGTCACAAAAAAGACTGGAAACCAAATGTTTACGGACAGGTAAAATCTTGGTTAGAAGATGGTTTAAGACCAAGAGCTGTAACTCGCGATTTAGATTGGGGAATTCCTGTTCCTTTAGAAGGTGCAGAAGGAAAAGTACTCTATGTTTGGTTTGATGCTCCTATCGGGTATATCTCATCCACCAAAGAATGGGCTGCACGAGAAGGAAAAAACTGGGAAGACTATTGGAAAAAAGACGATACTAAATTAGTGCACTTTATAGGGAAAGACAATATTGTTTTTCACTGTATTATTTTTCCATCGATGCTAAAAGCGCACGGAGATTATATTTTACCTGAAAATGTGCCTGCAAATGAGTTCTTAAATTTAGAAGGAAATAAATTATCGACTTCTAAAAATTGGGCCGTTTGGTTGCACGAATATTTAAAAGAATTTCCAAATCAACAAGATGTGTTGCGGTATACCTTAACTGCAAATGCTCCAGAGAGTAAAGACAACGATTTTACTTGGAAAGATTTTCAAGCAAAAAACAACAACGAATTAGTTGCTATTTTTGGTAATTTTATTAACCGAGTGGTTGTTCTAACAAATAAATATTACAATGGAATTGTTCCAGCTCCAAATGATTTTACAGAGGTAGATGAAGACGTTTTAGCGGCTGTAAAAGAATTTCCAAATATTATTGGAAAATCAATTGAAAGATATCGTTTTAGAGAAGCATCTCAAGAATTAATGAACTTGGCAAGACTTGGAAATAAATATTTAGCGGATGAAGAACCTTGGAAAGTGATAAAATTGGATGAGGAACGCGTAAAAACAATTATGTTTATTGCTTTACAAATCTCTTCAGCACTAGCAATATTGTCCGAGCCATTTCTACCCTTTACCTCAACAAAATTAAAAAATATTTTAAATGTTGATAAAAAATTGTCTTGGAAAAACGTTACTGAAACAGCTATTTTATTGCCAGCAGGTCATCAAATAAACAAAGCTGAATTATTGTTTTCTAAAATTGAAGACAAAGCTATTCAAGCGCAAGTCGAAAAATTGCAAGCAACTAAAATTGCCAACGAACAAGAAAACAAGGTTATAGAACCGCAAAAAGAAACCATAGATTTTGAAGATTTCACCAAACTAGATATTAGAATTGGAACGATTTTAGAAGCCGAAAAAGTAGTAAAAACAAAGAAGCTCTTAAAATTAAAGGTTGATGTTGGTATTGATACAAGAACCATTGTTTCTGGAATTGCCGAAAGTTTCTCACCGGAAGATATTATCGGTCAACAAGTGTCTGTACTCGTAAACTTAGCGCCAAGAAGAATTAGAGGGGTAGAAAGCCAAGGAATGATTTTAATGACAGATACACCAGATGGAAAATTAGCTTTTGTTGAGCCGGAAAAGGCAGTTAAAAACGGACAAGAAGTTAGTTAATGCTAAAAATAGCATTCCATCCAATTTACAAACACGAGCTGCCAGTAGGTCATCGTTTTCCGATGGAAAAGTATGATCTGTTGCCACAGCAATTAATTTATGAAGGAACCTGTGTAGAAGAAAATTTCTTCGAGCCTAAAATTCCGAATAACAAACATTTCTTTACTGTTCATGACCCAGAATATTTTTTCGATTTATTAAATATTACACTCTCACAAAAAGCAGCTAGAAAAATTGGTTTTCCGCTTTCTGAAGTGCTCGTCGCAAGAGAAATGATTATTGCAGATGGAACAATAAAAGCCTCTGAATTTGCACTAAAAAACGGAATTGCAATGAATATTGCTGGCGGAACCCATCATGCATTTTCAAATCGTGGAGAAGCTTTTTGTATGTTAAACGACCAAGCAATTGGTGCAAGATACTTGCAACAAAAAGGATTAGTGAAGAAGATTCTAATTGTAGATTTAGATGTACATCAAGGAAACGGAACTGCAGAAATTTTTAAAAATGACACTTCCGTTTTTACCTTTTCTATGCACGGAAAAAGTAATTATCCTTTTATAAAAGAAACGAGTGATTTAGATATTGCTTTAGAAAATGACACAAAAGACAACGAATATTTATCCATTTTAAAAGAAACCCTTCCAAAGCTCATCAATCAAGAAAAACCAGATTTCATCTATTATTTATGTGGTGTTGATGTTATTGAAACTGATAAATTAGGTAAATTAGGGCTAACCATCGCAGGCTGTAAAGAGCGAGACAAATTCGTTTTACAAACGTCTTTCGATTTAAAAATTCCGGTGATGTGTTCTATGGGCGGAGGTTACTCTAAAGATATAAATATTATTGTAAATGCGCACGCTAATACTTTTAGGTTAGCACAAGAAATTTATTTTTAAATTAACCTAGAACATTCCTCTTTTTTAATTCTTTTACAAAAGGCTGCTTATACATTCTTTTTCCTAAAGCTGCATTAATCGCATTCGAAACTGCACCTCCTGCAGGCGGTAACCCAGGCTCTCCTAGACCGGTGGGCGATAAATTATTTTTCACAAAATGAACCTCAACTTGAGGAGTTTCATTCATTCTAATTAATCTATATGAATCAAAATTTTCGTATTCGGGTTTTCCATTTTTAAAAGAGAAATCAGCATACATTGCATGTCCTATTCCATCTAAAACTCCTCCTTCAACTTGGTTTCTTGCGCCTGATGGATTTACGACAACCCCGCAATCCACAGCGACTATGACTTTTTTAATAATTGGCAAACCATTTTTTAATTCGATTTCTGCAATTTCTGCAACATGTGTATTATGACTATAATAGGCTGCAAAACCTTGATAAACTCCTTCAGGTGTTTTACCCCAGTTTGCTTTTTCTCTTACTAATTTAATGGTATCTTCCATCCTTTGACCAGAATATTCTATTCTTTTATCATCAGTCTCTTTTACATTTTTTAATAAATCTATCCGTAATTGAATTGGATCTACATTTAATTCTATTGCTAATTCATCAAAGAAACTTTGTTCTGCAAATGCCAAGAAATTGGTGTAGGGCGCTCTCCATGCTCCTGTTGTAATATTACTTTTATAATTACCTGTTTCAACTTTGTAATTAGGAATGCATCCTGCAGGAAAAAAATTAGGTATTGAGCCATACATATTGCTACCAATAGCCGCTTCTTTTAAATGATAACTAGTAACTTTTCCATCTTTTAAAGCAGCTTTTATTCTATATTTTACAGAAGGTTTGTAAATACCTGTTGTCATATCATCTTCTCTTGTAGAGATTAATTTAACCGGTTTTTTAATTACAGCTGATATTTCTGCAGCTTCATACACAAAATCTCCATATAACCTTCTACCAAAACCACCGCCCATTCTAGTCATTTCTAAATGAACATTATTTGCATCATAACCCAACATATCTGCTACAACTGCTGCTGCATATTCGGGTGTTTGAACAGGGCCAACTAAATGAATTTTATCTGCAGTGACATCTGCATAAAAATTCATTGGTTCCATACAATTGTGAGGTAAAAAAGGCGAGTGATACGTTTTTTCAACAACTTTATCCGCAGTTGAAAATGCTTTTTCAACATTACCATCCTCACGTCTAATATTCGATTTTTTAGTGTCTAGAATTTTTGTCAAAATATTATTGTGATCTTCTGTTGATTCTAATTTAGTATCATCTAACCAAATTGCGGAAAGTGCTTTTTTACCCTTAATTGCCGCCCAAGTATTTTCTGCAATTACAACAACTTTATCTGTTTCAGACAATTTAAATGTCCAGTTCTTCTTACCCAACTGGATATACTTTCTTACTTTTTCGCCAATTGTTATAACATCTAAAACACCATTAATTTTCTTTGCTTCAGAAGCATCAAAACTTTCCAATTTTTGTCCAAAAATTGGTGGTCTTAAAACAGAAGCATATACCATTCCTTCTGCCTTATAATCCAAGCCAAAAAGTGGTTTCCCAAAAATAATTTTATCCATATCTACATTAACAATTTCTTGCCCAATTATAGTATAATCTTTAATTTCTTTTAGTTTTACGTCTTCAGGAACTTCCAATAACGCTGCTTCTTTTACAACTTCGCCATAACCAAGTTTATCACCATTTGCATTTGTTATAATTCCTTTTGATGCTTTGCAAGTTGATGCATCTACATTCCATTTTATGGCAGCAGCATTTACTAACATTTGTTTGGCAGTTGCTCCCGTTTGTCTAAAAGCATCCCAACTTGAACGTATTGATTGACTTCCTCCTGCGATTTGTCTTTTAAAATTTTTGGTATCTAATACCCCTTGAATTACACTAACTTTGCTCCATTCCACATCTAATTCTTCTGCAATAATCATAGGCATTGATGTTTTTACACCTTGACCAATTTCTGGATTTGGAGAAAAAATAGTGATATAACCATCATTAGAAATTTTTATAAAAGCATTAAAATCATTGAAATTTAAACTTTCAATATCTACAGGCATTACTGCCTCTGGCTTGCATGCTGTGAGCAAATTAAAACCAATTAACATTCCACCACTTGCTAAAATCGAAGTTTTTAAGAAATTTCTTCTGCTAAAATTATCTATTTTTTGAGATTTCATTTTTGAGTAGTTTCGTTAATTAAGACATTTTTTCTACAGCAACTTTTACCGCTCTTTCAATTCTATTATAAGACGCACATCTACAAATATTTCCATGCATTGCTACTCTAATTTCTTCTTCTGAAGGATTTTTATTCTCCTTCAAGAATGCTGTTGCCGTCATAATTTGTCCTGCTTGGCAATAACCACATTGTGGCACGTCAAGTTCTTTCCAAGCTTCTTGTACCGGGTGTTTACCATCGTCAGACAAACCTTCGATTGTAGTAATTTTTGCATCCTCTATGATAGAAACTTGCATTTGGCAACTTCTTGTGGCAACTCCATCTAAATGAACAGTGCAAGCACCACATTGTGCAATTCCACAACCAAATTTAGTACCTACTAAGTTAAGTTCATCTCTTAAAACCCATAACAGAGGTGTATCCGCATCTGCCGTTACAAAGCGTTCTTTTCCGTTGACATGTATCGTGTAGTTAGACATAGAGAGTAATTTTATATTGATGTTGAAAGTTACAAAATTTATTTCTTCTTTATTCTAACCTACAAATAGTTTGAATGCATCTTGACTAAAATTAAATACCATGTTTTATTTTATTGTTACTTTTATTATTTCTGATATGCTGTCTGATGCATTTCCTACATAGATGGAATAAGTCCCTTTTTCAACTGCCCAGTCTGAAATTTTCTCATTATAAAAAGCTAAATCTGAAACATTGATTTCTATTTTTGCAGTCTCCTTTTTATAACTTTTTAAGAATACTTTTTTAAATCCTTTTAATTCTTTTAAGGCTCTTTTTACATCAGAATTTAATTTGCCAATATATACTTGTATAACCTCAGCCCCTTGTCTATTTCCGTTATTTGTAACAGTGCAATGAACGGTAATTTTATCTGTTAAAGAATATACATTTTTATCTGTTTTAATATCAGAAAGTTTAAAATTTGTATAAGACAATCCATATCCAAAAGCATATTGAGGTGCTATTTTTTTAGTATCAAACCATCTGTATCCTACTAAAATATCTTCTTTATAATGTTGAGTCATATTTACTCCTGGATAAGAAGTTTCTCCATAAAAATGCGCGGCATTATCTTTTAATTTTTTAGGAAATGAAAAAGGTAATTTTCCTGAAGGATTTTTATCTCCAGAAATAATTTGAGCAATTGCTTCTCCCGCCATACTTCCTAAATACCAAGTTTGTAAAACCCCTTTCGTTTTAGGTAACCAAGACATTTCTACTGCATTACCAGTTAATAAAAGAAAACCTATATTTTTATTTACTTCGTGCATTCCGTTAATTAGTTTTTCTTGTTGATAAGGAAGTTGAAATATTTCTCTATCGTCTCCTTCACAATCTTGTAAATGATTTTTATTTAAACCCCCAATAAAAAGAACAACATCTGCTTTTTTAGCAATTTTAATAGCTTTCACGTACAATGAATCTTGATCTAATTTAGTTGGAATTACTTCATCATAAACAGATGGACCAGAAGAATACCCCATCGTATGAATAATTTTTGCATTCTTAAACCTTTTTTTTATCCCTTCTAAAGGAGAAATTTCAAACTGAGGTTTTAATTCTGATGATCCCCCGCCGGGAGCCATAACTCTCGTTGCGTTTTCACCAATTACTGCTATTGTAATTGTTTTATCATCTTTAATTGGGAAAAAATCATCTTCATTTTTTAATAATACAATTCCTTCAGTTGCAACATTTAATGCAACTTCATGGTGTTCTTTATTATTAAGTTTCCCTAAAGGCCTATTAAAACTTAAATTGGTTCTGTACATTAATCGTAAAATTCTTCGAACTTTATCATCCAATAAATCTTCGCTTAAAACTCCTTTTTTAATTGCTTTTAAAAATGGTTTTGCTAAATAATAATTATCATAGTGGTTTGCGGTTGAAGTCCCTAAACCATCTGTTCCTGTTCCCATTTCTATATCTAAACCGTATTTTGCAGACTCTTCTGTTGTATGCGCTCCGCTCCAATCGCTAATTACAACACCATCAAAACTCCAATCCGTCTTTAAAATTTTATTTAATAGTAATTCATTATGGCAGGCATATTGCCCTCTAATCTTATTGTATGCGCCCATTATAGACCACACTTTTGCTTCTTTAACTGCTGCCTTAAAAGCGGGTAAATAAATTTCATATAGTGCTCTATCACTTAATTCTACATTAATTTTGTCTCTCCAATGTTCTTGATTATTTAATGCAAAATGCTTTACACAAGCAGCAACACCATTTTTTTGAACTCCCTTTATGTAAGGAACAACCATGGTTGCAGCCAAATAAGGATCTTCCCCCAAATATTCAAAATTTCTACCGTTCATTGGTGTTCGGTATATATTTATGCCCGGACCTAAAAGCACATCTTTCTTTCTATATCTAGCTTCTTCACCAATACTAGAACCATAGTTCGCAGATAATTCTGGGTTAAATGTCGCCGCCAAGGCTGTTAATGCAGGAAAGGCTGTAATTGAATCATTTGTCCATTCTGCATGACTCCAAGAATCCCAACTAATTTCTTCTCTCACTCCATGGGGACCATCTGACATCCAAATTTCTGGTATTCCCAATCTTGCAACACCTTTTGTACTAAATTTAGATTGCGCATGTGTCATTGCTATTTTCTCTTCTAACGTCAGTATTTTTATAATACTATCGATTTTAGCATCTAGTGCTATTGAAGTTAATTTCGTAGCTGTTAATTGAATATCTACTTCTTTATGTTGAGCGCTTGCGTAGTTGACATAAAAACATGAGATTACAATAATTAGAAATAACCTTTGATTAAATTTTATTTTCATAGCTTGTTGACATTTTTAAATTAGAAATAATGTAATGAAGTTTCGAAACTATGAATTTTCTTTAGAATAAAAAAGACGATTATTTAGCATTGTCCTTTTTTAAACTATTTATAGTCCATCCTAAAATAGCTTTCCCTTTAAAAACATCTATTTATGGATACAATCGGCAGTAGATTCTCAAAACGTAAAAGAATCCGTCCACAAATGGACGGATTCTTATTTTTCTTAACAATTTTTCTACAGGTGTTTTTTAAAAATCTTTATTCTATGTCTTTTTTCTTTAAAAGGTTTTCTTCTTCCAAAACAAATACTAGTAGGTTTATATAATCATTTACTGTTTCTTGAATCGAAATTGGATCAACAATATCTATATATCCTTTCCAAATTAATTCGCGCTCTTTTATGGGACAAATACAATATAATGAGGTTTCTGCATGGTAAATATTAAACTTTCTATAATACTCTGGATTGTAAAAAATTTCTTGATTTAAATAATAATCATCTTTAAACTTTATATCTAAATAATCCTTTTGCTTAAATGTTTCTGAATAAACTATTTTGTTTTCTATTCCTTTAATTTTTGTAAATAAAATAGCATCAAAATAACTAGTTGCTAAAATTTGTTCCACAATTCTTAACTCTTGTTTAGATTTTTTTTCAGCTGTAAATGTTGGTTCAAATAAATCTAAACTCATTACAGCTTCAATATCTCTAGATTCGAATTCTTTTTTTAGCTTTTCTTCAAATTGTTTTCTAGCTTCCATATTTGAAGTCATACCAACAATTAAAACTTTAGATACAGAAAGTGAATCTATTTTTGGATTTTTCCACATCTCTACAAGTTCTATAGAACTGCAGCTCGTTAATAATGTAAATAATAAAAAAAGAAAACTTTTCATCCTTTGTGTTTTTATTCAACATTTATTAACCTTTTTTGTTTTTCTTTTTTCTTAATTTCTTTTATTATGCCAAATAAACTATACTTCAGTTCTTTATGTTCTTTTAAATGATTTTTAAACGAAATTAAAAGTGATTTATGTCCATTTTTATATGCTTCCTCTTCATTTGGCTGGTCAACTCCATCAATTAAAATTTCAAGTTTATTTTCATGCTCTCTTATTAACTCTTTTAAATTGTCATTCTCCTTTCTAGAATTACCAATTGCCTCAATAATTTTTTTATTTTTAGAATAATCTTGCAAATCAATTAGCTGAAGTGTATAAGATCTCATTAAATCTTCAAAAAAAAGATATTCATCATTTAAAAATTCAAGTTCTAAAACCCATTCTTTAGAATCATTGTGCATATCCTCTGCACTCAACCATTTTACGAAATTTGTGTGTGTCTGTGTTGCTTTCATAATATTATTTTTAAATTTATTACCTAGTTAAAAACTGTACTAAAATCTTAACTACCAAACAAATAGTACTTAAACAACCTCAATAATTTTTTTGGTTGTTCATTTTCTACTTTATTTTGTCGAAGATTCAAGTTTAAAACACCATTTTTATCAGCAGCTTTTAACATTTCTTTTCTATCAATAGCATTTGAAAAGATTAAAAGAATTACTGCCAAATTCTTTATGTTTAGAGCCTTCATTTTTTCCCTCACTAAGTTATAAAGGAATACCGTTTAACAAAATGATCTTTATCAGTTTGAAAGAATAATTTAAAATTTAACTCTGAATACACTTTCTAAATATTGAAACCATTTGAATTTTAAATTCATAGATTTAATAAATAACTTGTGAATTTTTTCCTCCAATCTATCGTGACTTCCAATGAAAAAATTATCACAAACCAAGTCTTCACATTCAATTTTATTTGTAATTGAGTTTGAATGCGAATTAATATCTTTTAATAACTCTAAAGTTTCTTTTTCTAAACAATTCATATCTTTTTTAAACTTCTCTAAGTTTTCAAATAAATTAATTGAATTTGACTTATAAATTGATGCTTCTATAAGCTTCTTAAAAAATTTACATTCAATAATTAATTCTTCTAATCTTGTTTTAAATTGAAGCATATTATACTTTAATTCTTCAATCGATTTGTTTTCATTAAAGCTTTTAAAAATATTTTTTGTTTCCATTTTATTATATATTACTTAGATTACAAGTTCTTCAACACTTTCTAATTTTGGAATCGTTGCATCCCAATTATAGGTGTCTTTTATTTTTACTCGAAAAGCGTCTATAGCTGTTGGCTCTCCATGAATTAAAAAAACTTTTTCTGGAATATTTTTAATGTCTTTCATCCAGTTTAATAGTTCTTGCTGATCTGCATGAGCAGACAAACTTCCTAAGTTTTTTACGGCGGCTTTTACAGGATAATATTTACCATAAAAACGAATTTCATGTGCGCCTTCCAAAAGTTGTCTTCCACGAGTGCCTTCTGCCTGAAAACCAACTAACAAAACTGTTGTTGAGGGCTCGCCTATAAGTTGCTGCAGATACGTAAGTACTCTACCTCCTGTTACCATTCCGCTTCCAGCAATTATAATTTTAGATCTTTTATCATCGATTGTTTCCCATGTTTCTTTATATGATTGAATAATATTTATGTGATTACACATTTCATTATATTCTTCTTGAGGTAATTTATGCCATTTTGGGAAACGGTTAAAAACATCTAAAACTCTATTTCCCATGGGACTATCAACAAAAATTGGAATATTTGGAATCTTGTTTTTCTTGTACAATTTCCATAAAATATACATAAGTGTTTGCAAACGTTCAACAGCAAAACTTGGAATAATAAGATTTCCTTTATTAAAAATAGTATCTATAATTATTGTTGCAAGTCTATCTTCAACATCTTCTTTTGGATGCAATCTATTTCCATAAGTACTTTCAATAAATAAAAAATCTGCCCATTCTGGTGTTTTTGGATTTTCTAAAAGAAAATCATTACTTCTACCAATATCTCCAGAAAATACAAAACGCTTTCCTTTAATATCTATTTCTATAAAAGTTGCACCAATAATATGTCCATTATATTGAAAACGATATGAAATGTTTTCAGATAAAACAATCCACTTATTTTCTATTTCTACTTCAAATTGATTAATGGTCTTCTCTGCTTCTTTAAGTGTGTAAAAAGGTAAAGCAATTTTATGCGAAGAATAATGCTCTCTATTTGCTTTTTCTGCTTCTTCTTCATGAATTTTAGCACTATCATTCAATATGATTTGTGCAATTGCCAATGTTGGCGCTGTGCCTATAATTTTCCCTGTATATCCTTGTTTTACTAATCTTGGTAAATAACCAACATGATCTAAATGGCCATGTGTTAAAAGTACAACATCTATATCTCTAACATTAACAGACAAATCTTTCCAATTAAGTTCCCTTAGTTCTTTTAATCCTTGAAACATCCCACAATCTATAAGTATGTTTTTCTCTGAAGTTTCAATAAGAAATTTAGAGCCTGTTACAACCCCAGAAGCTCCCAAAAATTTGACTTTCGCAAAATGTTCCATTGTTTAATGATTTTTATTAGTACACAATTGCTTAATTTCATTTAGAATTTTTTCTTTTCTTATGTTAGAAATCCCTAAATGATCAAAGTAAAAAACGTCATCTATTAAATCTCTGCATAAAACTACATTTCTATTTAACAAAAATTGTTTTTCTCTTTTCGTAAGTAATGTAGAGACAGTTATGGGGTACAATCCTAAACGATCTATTCTATCTTTTAAGGCATTATTCTTTGGATAATCCCAACTTAACAAATATAGTCCACAACAATTTCCATATTTTATTGCATCTGCTGTAAATCTTGTATTTGTCACAACCCAACCTTTTGCTAATATATTCCTTGTTTTATTGTTTTTTTCCCAATGCGTTTTAACATCCGTATAACGAGAGTTAATGTATAAAGGAATTTTAACATTACAGTTTAAACCTTGCTCACCATGAAACTTACATTCTATAATTGTGGTTTCATTGTTTTTGTTTGCAATAACATCTATTTCGTGTGTAACGCATTTACCATTTAAAGTTTTTCCTACTTCGATATTAAACCCAGAATATTTTAAAATAGCAGCAACAAACCTTTCGAAAGGAAAACCTGTTGGACCTAATTCATAAATTGCTTTTTTCAATTTATATTTAGAGGCTAAATGACTTTCCTTTTTTTTAAGTAATGCAAATGCTCTGTTATAAATTTCTTTTGTTGAAATACCCTCATACAACTCGCTTATTACCCTATTTATAATTTGATTTACAATAGCGTCTTCTGCTCCAGTTCGTTTTAATGAAGTGTATAGCTTGTTGCTAGAAAATTTTACTTTTTTCCCAGAATACTTTATGATATTTATGTCTTTATCATTCATATTGAAAACAAAAAAAATGAATTAAAAAACTAAGTTTTAAAGTAGTCTCTTGCCCAAGCTTTTACCTGATTATCTGTCATACTATCAGCCGTTTGAACATCTTTAACTTTTACATTAATTTCTTCATATGAGCTTTCTAATTCTTTTTTAAATTTATCTTTTACTTCTGCTGGGCCAAAAATTAGAATTCCATCTGAACCTTCTATTTCTGATGCTATCTCTTTAAAATAAACTTTAAATTGATGTTTTTCTCTTTCTAAATATTTGCTGTCTTGCACAACATCTTGCGGACCTCCTTTAAAACGTGTTCCGGATCCTCCATGAATATGAAAATTTTCTACGTTTGATATAATTGTTTTAAAGACTTCTGTTTCTTCTGTTAGTGAAACAATAAGTGCCTTGTTTTTATCTAGCCAAATTCCTGTATTTATCATCTTGTCTGTTTTTAGTTTCTTAAATCGTGCATCACTAGTATTGGAACTTTAGAATTAAATCCCATCTCTTTTACTAAAGGTTGTCTTAAAATACTGCCGAAGAAAGTATGCTTTTTATTTATAAATGCTACCATATCACTATCTCTACTCTCAATAAAAATATTTATTGCAGATTCTATCGAATTATTGCCTAATTCGTGAAAAGAATAGTTTACACCTTCAAAAATCTCTTTAAGCATTTGCTGTTTTTCTTTTTGATTTTCATCTAAATTCTCCTCTTCTAAAATATGTAAAACAGCAATTTTAGCTTCACATTTTTTAGCAATATCTATTAGATAATTTAATTCGCGCCGCTTATAATGTGTTTTATAACTTGTTGGAAATACGATTTCCTTTGGTAAATGCTGTTTTGCTTTTTCAGGAACTACAATTACTGGACAATTTCTTACCTTTTCCATCACATAAATTGCTGTATTACCATAGGCTAGGAGTTTAGAGTTAGTTATTCCTTTAGTACCCATTACGATCATTTCGATATCTTTTTTTTCAACAATATTTTTAATTGCTTCTAATGGGTTGTTAAAAGTCGAAACTGTTTTAAACTGATGCTTTTTATTTTTATATCCTTGAGTCTTCAGCCTATCAACAATGTTTTTTAAACCATTTTCGGATTCTATTTTTGCCATTTCATGTAACTCACTTCCTGGTTCTAAATGCGTTAGACTTTCTGCTATATTTCCAGTGGCATAAAAAACATTTAAAATATAAAAATCACAATTATCATTTTTATAGAGTTCTAAAGCATATTTTATAGCATGTAAAGAATTTTTTGAGAAATCTGTTGGTAATAATATTTTATATCTCATCAAAATATTTTTTAAATTTATTAATCTAAAGCTAAAGAAGTATTATTAGCTTAACAATGATATATATCAGTTATTCTGGAATGACCAGAAAAGGAACGATCGGATGAAAACCGATTTTTTTTATAATCGGTTCTTTTATGATCTTTTCTATAAGACTGTGTTTATAATTTACCAAAACAAGCAGATTTATTTTTAGGTCCATTATAAAATTATTAACTTCTTCTGTTTTTTTTGTGTAATTCAGAATCAAATAAAGGGTATGCTCATATTCTTTTAAATAACTTTTGAGTATTTTAGAATTGTACTTTTCAACTTCATTTAAATATTCTTCATTGTTAATATGAAGAATACTTATTTTTGAATTGTATAAATTTGCAATATCTATTAATGGTTTCAGTTCTTTCTCGTCAAAAAAACGATTAAAATCTGTAGGGAAAACTATTTGTTTTGGAGCTACAAACTCAAAATTATCTGGAACTGTTAAAATTGGACAAAGTCTCATTTTGCTAATAACACTAACAGTATTGCTACCAAAAAAGACTTGTTTTGCTCCAATTGCTCCCTTGGTCCCCATGACAACCATTTCTATTTGATGCTTTTTAACCGCTGACTCGATAGCTGTTTTTAATTTTTGAGTGCTTAAAATTATTTCAAAACTATGGTTTGCATTTGCATTAACTCTTTCTATCATTTGTTTTAAATCCAATAAATCATTCATAGCAGTTTCACGCACTGTTTTTGAAAACCTATTAGAAAAACTTGACATGGTTGGACTTTTTATCTGAATAGCATGAAGTATATAAAATTTACATGTTTCACTACTAAAGAGTTTTAATCCATAAATAATAGAATTCCATGCATTATCAGAAAAATCTGTAGACAACAATATTTTCTTTTGCATAGAATCTATTTTAAAAGTTAAACCTTAAAATTAAGTTTGAATACTCATTTAAACCAGGATATTAATCAGTTTCAAAACCAAGTAAATCTATAATTTAGAGGGTATTACTAGGAGAGGAATATTTAAGTGAAAACCTATTTGATTAATTGTTGATTTAAAGAAAAGATTTTCAAAAAAAGAATGTTTGTTATTAATCAAAACTAATAGGTTAATCCGGACTTTTAATTGAAAATTAGAAATTGCTTCTGTTACATTTTGATTACTCACACTATGAAATAAATGGGCAACTTTTTTAAATAATCCCTCTAATTTTTCTTTATTTTTTTCTTGCTTTTCAGATAAATCATAACCATATGAAGCATTTAAAATATGAACTCTTGAATTATAGAAATTCGTAATATCTAAAATTTGCTTTAGTAGTTTTTCATTAAAAGAAACTTCATAATCTGATGGAAATAATATTTCGCGAGGAGATTCAAAAACAAACTCACTAGGTACCGCTAAAACTGGGCATTTTGCATTTTTAATTACATGCACTGTATTAGATCCAAATAAGACTTCTTTTAAACCAGATGCTCCTTTAGTTCCCATAACAATAAGATCCATTACATTACCCTCATGCAGCTCTTGTATCTCATTAGTTAAAGTGTTAAATGAAGAAATTTTACTAAAACTATGGTTTGGATTGTTAAACTTATTTTCAATTTTCTGCTGAACTTTATTTAGGTTATTTTTTGATGTTTCTCTCATGGCATCAATTAAACCAAACTTTGCAGTATTTACTTCCATGAACTCTACATTATAAATCATAGGAGTATATGTGTTCAATAGAAAGAAATTACATTTTTCATCTTTAAATAATTCAACTGCATATTGAATGGCATTCCATGAATTGTCTGAAAAATCTGTCGGTAAAAGAATATTTTTCATAGTAGCTGTTTTTAGTATCTTATTAATTACGTCTCATATTTTGTAGGGCCAAAAAAGGAATATTTATAGATAAACCTATTTTATCTACATTATCTTGAAATAGAATATTTTCTAAAAAAGAATGTCTTCTATTTATCATAACTAAAAGATCAGTTTCGTAATCTTTTATGTATCTATAAATTTCATTCGAAATATTTTTATCTTTTGTTATTTTAAAATGAACCTTTGTATTTCTGAGGTTTTCTTTAATAAAAGACTGGTTCCTTTCTTGTCTAAGAGATAAATGATTACCTTCTGAAATGTATAATAAATCTACTATTGAATTATTATCAGATGCTATTTCACCTAAAAGTTCTAACTCTCTTTGTTGATAGGGTATACTATAGTCTGTAGCAAAAAGAATATGATCTGGTTCTTTATAAGTATAACTTTCTGGAATAACCAAAACTGGACATTTAACATATTTTAAAACTTGAAGTGTATGGCTTCCAAAAGTTAATTTTTTATTATTTGTTTTGCCACGAGTTCCCATAACAATAAGATCTATATTTTTTTCTTCGACAACTCTATCTGCCTCATCTACAAGAATGTTATTGGCCGATATAATTTTAAATACATGCTTAGAGTTATGTGAAAGCTTTTTAATTTGCTTTAGTGTATTTTTTAATTGTAATTGTGAATCCTTTCCAACTGCTCTAATAACCTCTTTAATCACTTCTCTAGTAATTGGAACAGTACTTAAATAAATATCTTCTTGATATGCATGTAAAATATAAAACTTGCAAAATTCATCTTTAAACAATGCCAAAGCATAATTAACCGCATTTATTGCGTTTTCAGAAAAATCAATCGGAATTAGTATTTTTTTCATTATGAATGTTTTTAAAGATTTACTCAAAGTTACCTTTGAGCACGATAAAAAACAATGACATACATCAGCTTAAAAAAATTTGTAATTTAAAACTACATATATGGTTTTACAATTCCTTTTCTCTTTTTAAGCTGCGTTTCTAAATCTGTTATTGTGTTTTTTACTGCAAGTTCATAATTTTTTTCATTAGAAGAAGCAAACAATCTTGGCCCAGCAGCACTTAGTTCTATTTCACAAATTATTTCTTTTTCTTTATGACTGTTCTCTTTTTTAAAAAACACAGTGGCTTTTATTATCGAATCATACTTTTTAGATAAAGGTTTTAATTTTTTTACGGTATATGCCTCCATAGTTTCACTTGTTGACATATTTACAAATTGAATATTTATTGTCATTTTCTTAAGGTTTTAAATTCATAAATCAATTCTAAAAATTAGAAAGGTATTATTGAGTAAGCTATATTTAAAAGAAATAAGCCTACCAGAAAAAGAAGTGTATAAATTACTTGAATTAGTTTTATGTTTAAAAACGTTAACCAATCTGTTGTCCTTTTTGGAAAAATAAAAAGTGCTAAACCTATAAATAATGCAGCCCAGCCTATTAATGTGATTATTAGTTTCCAATTAGATTCCCAAATATTATGAACTAAAATATTAAGCAATCCTATGATTATTGATAAAAAAGACAAGATAATAAGAAACTTCTCATCTTTTAGATCAGCAAATATTTGCCTAATCCTTTTTGGGTTAAAACTTAAAATAATAAAAAATATAAGTAAATAATAACCCCAAAACTTTGCTAAAAAAATTGAACTATCCATAATATAATTTTTTACTCATGAAGCACTAAAAAAGGTATATCTGTATGATAACTTATTTCCTCTACTTTAGTATGAAATAATATTTGTTGAAAATAATTGAGATTTTTTGCAACCATTGCAATAATATCTACATGTCTACTTTCCACAAAACATTGCACTGCATCTTCTACTTTTTTATTTGTTAAAAAATAAAAATCGTGTTTACAATTAAAAAAATAATCTTCTAATAATTCTTTGTTTTTTTGCTGTTCGGCATTTAATACTGGGGGTTTTTTACCAATATTTAATATACTTAACATCGCATTATTTTTCTCTAAAATTTTAGTAATAGGTTCTAATATTTGTAGATTATTAGAAAGCGAAAAATCTGTTGGGAAAGTAACTTCTTCTATCTTTTTAAACTTTGCATTTTCTGGCACAACTAAAGTTGTACACTTTACTTTTGTAATAACATCACCTGCATTACTGCCTATAATAAATTTACTAAGCCCAGATGCTCCTTTGGTTCCCATAACAATCATATCTACTTTTTTCTCTTTAATATGTTTTCTTAGAGATTCTATAAAGAAATTATAATCTGTTAAAGTGTAAAAGTTATGCTTTTTATTACTTGGGAATTTTTTTGCTATTTTTTTTAAAAGTTCCTTTAACTGTGTTTTTGCAGGTTTTATATAGACGTCTTGAATAACATCTTGATCAGGGATATATGGATAATCGTTAGTTACTATATTGCTTACTTTGTTAACATGTAAAAGATAAAAATTACAATTAATTTCCTTATAAAAATTAAGAGCATACTCTATAGCATTCCACGAGTTATCCGAAAAATCTGTTGGTAATAAAATCGTTTTCATTAAATTCATCTTTGTATGTAGACAAATTTATAGTTTCATTGTATTCTAAAATATGATATTAATCATAATCTAGCTTGTGTTCTATGAGTATCTAGCAGATTTCTTGTAGCTTTTCTAAATCTAAAATTCTAATAGTTCTTCCATCAATTTCTATGAGACCTTGTTTTTTAAAGTTAGACATTGTTCTTATTAATGTTTCTGTTGCAATGCCTGCCACACTGGCTAGATCGTTTCTAGAAATTTTAATTTGATCCTCAGGTTTATGATTTAATTTTTCTGCAAATTTTAAAATTGTTTTCGCTGTTTTTTTACCTACAGAACTATAAGCCATTTGTAACAGTTGATTTTTTACTCCTGCTAAATCCTCCGTCAATAACTCTATTAATTCTAGAGTTACTTTATGGTTTTTGTTTAAAACACTCGTTAATACATTTTTAGACAAACCTACTAATACTGTTTCTTTAATCGCAGTAGCAGATTCTTGGTAGGCTAAATTTTGGGTAAAAGAAGTATACCCAAACAAATTATCTTCCTGATATAAAGCAGTTGTAAGTTGTTTTCCTTGTTCATCTAGTTTATGACACTTTACGAGTCCGCTAATTATTAAATAAATATAATTAGAGTTGTTTCCTTCTTGATAGATGGCTTTATCTTTAGAAAAATGAAAAGTTTCACCATTATCATCAAAATAATTCTTTAAATCATTAAGGCTTCTTAGTTCGTCTCTTTCTTCTTTTATTTCTTCTTTATACTCTCTAATATCTTTTAAAATAGATGCTTTTGCTAATCTGCTTTCGATAGCACTAATAAGTTCATCCTCAGAAAAAGGCTTCGTTATATAGTCATCAGCTCCTAAATTCATTCCTTTTCTAACATCCTTTCTTTCTGTTTTTGCAGATAAAAAAATAAAAGATGTATGTTTTGTTTTATTATTTTTTGATAGTGCTTCAAGCACTCCATAACCATCTAATTCTGGCATCATAATATCACAAACAATAAGATCTGGTAAATTAATATCCGCAATTTCTACTCCTATTTTTCCATTAGCTGCGGTTATAACTTCATAGTTTGATAACTCTAAAAGTTCTGCAGTATTTTCTCTTAAAACTACATCATCTTCTATTAATAATATTTTTTTCATAGTAATACTTCATTAATAATTTTCATAACAAAAGTGGACCCAATATTCTCTTTACTTTCAAAAGTTATGGTTCCACCTATATTTTCTAAATGGCTTTTTATAATGTTTAATCCGATTCCAGTTCCTTGCGTTAACAAAGCATTTTCTGCTCTAAAATAACGATTAAATATGTTTTTTTGATCTGCTTCAGGAATCCCCATTCCGTTATCTTTTATATTGAAGGTAGTGTGAAATGCATCTTGTTTAATACCAATTTCGATTACCGAATTTTCTGGAGAATATTTGATAGCATTGTTTACTAAATTAGAAAGTGATAATTCAATAGTTTTTTCATCTTGTGTTAATGAAATTTCATCAATATTTTCTGGATACTTAATTTTTTGACCCACTTTTAGAAGCATGTTAGCATTGTAAATAACTTCATCTACAACTTTGCTTAATTTAAAATTATCATATTTATATTTTATTTTACCCGTTTCTAGTTTTTCAACGGATAGAAAGTCATTTAAAATATTATTTAAATAATGAACTTTATTGGTAATCGTTTCTAAATGTTTTTCCCTTTTTTCTTGCTGTTCTGTTAATTTATATTTGCCTAATAATATTGTAGATGTTAAAATACCACTTAAAGGCGTTTTAAACTCATGAGAAACTAATGATAAAAATTTTGTTTTTAATTCATTCAATTCTTGCTCTTTAGCAAGTGCTTTTTTAAGCTCTATAGTTCGTTGATCAACGGTGTTCTCTAATTTTTTCGTATAATTTTTTCTTTCTGTAATATCTAAAATTATAGCAACAAAAACTTCTTTTCCTTTAAAAGAAGACAACTGCAGATGTATTTCTACAGGATATTTTGTGCCATTTTTACGCAGATGTACAGTTTCAAAAATAAGTTTATCTTCTTTTTTCTCTAGCAAAGGTTGTACCTTTTTTCTAAATTGAGCTTCTGTATAATCTGGCTTGATATCCAAAGGAGTCAAACTTTTTAATTCGGTTAAATCGTAACCAATATTTTTTTGTGCACCAAGATTGACATTAATAAATTTGTATGTGTCAGAACTAAAAATATAGATCTCATTTAAAGATTCATTAAAAATATTTGCCCAATGAATCAATTCTTCTTCTGCCTTTTTTCTCTCAGAAACATCTATAATTAAGGCCATTATAAAAGTTTTTCCATAAATTTTAAATGGATTTAAACCTGCTTCTAAAGGAAAAATATCCCCATTCTTTCTAGCGCCATACAAATGGCGCCCTTTACCCATTTGCCTTTTCTCTTTCTTGTTCAAAAAGCTCTTAAAATGATCACCATGACCTGCGTGATAATTTTTAGGTATTAAAATGTTCAGTTTTTCATGAACAAGCTCATCTTTTTCATACCCAAACATTTTTTCGATAGAAGAATTAATAGAAACTATTTTTTGCTGATCGTCAACAACTATAACACCTTCTGAAACAGCTTCAAAAAGTACGTTAAAAATATCCTGCTCTTTGTTTAGCATCTCTTTAGAAGTTTATGCAATTTTAGAAGTTCTAATGTCTCAATAAAAATAGTACTTTTTAAACAAATATTAATATGAATACTGATTTTTATCATAATTTAAGAACATACAGTACTTTAATTTTATAACAACTTATAAATAGTTTGATATGAAACCTTCACAAGAAACAATAATGGATTTCTACCAAAACCTTGGTAAATTGTTTTACGCAATTGCTGCTGCAGACAATCATGTAGATGAGGCAGAATTCAATGCTTTAAAAGAAACTGTAAAAAATAAATGGACTAAAGTTGATCCTGTTGATGATGATTTTCACACGGATGCAGCTTATCAAATAGAAACTGTATTTGATTGGCTAAATAATGAAGGTTTTTCTGATTCTAAAACCTGTTACACAGAGTTTTTAGATTTTAAAAAAGAGCATCCTTCTTTATTTACCGGAGCTATTAATAGCCTTATTTTAAAAACTGCGAGTAGAATAGCTTCCTCTGTTTCTGGTTTAAACAAATCAGAATTAATGTTGGTTGCAAAACTTAGTCTAGAACTTAAAAAAACAACATAATGAGTTACTATCATCATAAAATAGTTTTTGGAAATTTTAATACTGTTATTAAAAAAGTAATAGCATTATTAAAAGAAGAAGGTTTTGGGGTTTTAACTGAAATTGACATACAACAAACATTAAAGAAAAAACTGAATGTCGATTTTAAAAAATATAAAATATTAGGTGCTTGTAATCCTGCTCTTGCATACAAAGCTTTGCAAGCTGAAGATAAAATTGGAACAATGCTCCCATGCAATATTATTGTGCAAGAAATTGATGAAAATAAAATTGAAGTCGCAGCAATTAACCCGCTAATTTCTATGCAATCTGTTAAAAATAATAACCTGGAAAATATTGCTAAAAAAGTAAGCGATAAATTAAAAAACATGATCCTAAATTTAGGAAACATCTAAATTTTAACATACTTATAGCGGAATAAAAAAGACCACTTTTTTTGTTTTAACATGATGAATATCATTTTATTACCTGTTTTTCTTAAGTAATTTTATGTTCTAAACTGTAAAATATAGTCGCAATGAAAAAAATAATAATATTATTTATTTTAATCCCATTTTTAGGATTTTCTCAAATCAAAGATAAACTTGATTATATTTCTCCTTATAACGAAGGCTTTTCCGCAGTAAAAAAAGGAAATCAATGGGCCTTTATCAATCTGAAAGGAAATATTGTCATAGACTTTAGAGATAATTTAGTTTTAACAGAAACTAACAATAAAAAGTATCCCGTTTTCATAAATGAAAGATGTTTAATTTCAGAAAAAAAAGATGGAATCTCTTATTTTGGATATATTGATACATCTGGTACAACTATAATTGAACCTCAATTTTTAAATGCTACTAATTTTGATGAAGAATTTGCCATTGCCATTGAACTTTATAAAGAGATTTTAGGTAAAAATAACATATTGGATAAACAAACAGTAAGATATGAATCTACAGAAGTTATAATTAATAAATCCGGAATAATTATCCGCAAATTAACAGAACCAAAAGGTCTTGCCCTTTCAAGGAATTACATAAATAAACCCCCAAAAATATCCAGTAAGATTATTGCAGAAAATTTATTTTCTGCCTTAGGAAAAGACAATAAAATAATAATTAAAAAAATTAAAGAATAAATAAAAGATACCAAATAGCAATAAATTCTTAAACAATGAAAGCTAATGTAAATTTAGAAACGGTTTCTGGCATTATGAATCATTGGCCTTTATTTTTTGTAATTCTTTGTATTAATTGTTCTACTAAAAAAGAGAAAATTTTACCTAAATATAGAAGCATCACTGAGTCTGTTTACACTTCAGTTATTATTCAGCCAGACAGTTTATATCAGGTTTACGCTTCTGTCGCTGGAATTCTAGAAAAAAATTTAGTGGAAGAAGATCATTTAGTTTTTAACGGAAGCTCTATCCTACAAGTTGTTAATAACACCCCAAAATTAAATACCAAAAATGCAAAACTATCTTTGCAACAAGCTAAAGCTAACTTTAACGGAAATGCTGCTGTTTTAAATAGCATTGAAGATGAAATTATCGCTGCTAAAATTAAACTTAAAAACGATTCAATAAATTTTATTAGACAGCGTAATCTATGGAAGCAAAAAATTGGATCCCAGGTAGAATACGATTCAAAAAAGTTAAATTATGAGTTATCATCAAATAATTTACAATTCATAAAAAGCAACTATTACAGAACAGAAAAACAACTACTTACAGTTCTAAAGCAAGCTGAAAACAATTATAAATCCTCGTTAATAAATACCAAAGATTTTACTGTAAAAAGTAAAATTAATGGCAAAGTATATGCGCTTCATAAAGAACCTGGAGAAATTGTATCTATTATGGAATCTTTAGCCACCATTGGCAGTGCAACAAATTTTATTATAGAAATGTTGGTAGATGAAGTTGACATTGTAAAAATAACCAAAAATCAAGAAGTAATTATTAGTTTAGATGCTTATAGAGGAGATATTTTTAGCGGAAAAGTATCTAAAATATATCCTGTAAAAGATGCCAGAAATCAAACTTTTAAAGTAGAAGCTTTGTTTGATAAAGCTCCAAAAAAATTATATCCAGGTTTATCTGGAGAAGCTAATATTATTATTTCTAAGAAAGATTCTGCCTTAACAATACCAAAAGAATATCTTATTGACTTGAGCAAAGTAAAAACTGATAAGGGTGTTGTTGAAGTTTCAATTGGATTACAAAACATGGAGTTTTTAGAAGTTCTCTCTGGAATCTCAAAAACCACAACAATTTACAAACCAAAATAATGGTAAACTGGATTATCATATTAAACATCGCTAAGATACATTTGTTAACTAAAATAAAGCAAACTGCAGTTGCTGCATTAGGAGTTACTTTTGGTATTGCAGCTTATATTACTTTGGTTAGTTTTATGACCGGTTTAAATAGTATGTTAGATGATTTAATTCTAAACCAAACACCACATATACATGTCTATAATGAAATTGAACCCTCAAAAAAACAACCTATTTCTTTATATGAAACCTATAAAAACAGTTTTAATATAGTACACTCTATTAAACCAAAATTAAGTCAAAAAAAATACATAATGCATTACCAATTATTAATTATTTAAATAATGATAAAAATGTTAAAGGAGCAATTCCTCAAATAAAAGCAAGCATCTTTTACATTGCAGGGTCTATAGAGCTTGGAGGAAACATAACAGGCATAAACCCATTAGAAGAATCTAGACTTTTTAATTTTAAAGATTATGTAATTAAAGGATCTCCTGAAGATTTAAAAAACACAGAAAACGGGATATTAATTGGTTCTGGAGTTGCAAAAAAAATGTCTTTGTCAGTGGGCGATAGAGTTCAAATAAGTACGATAAAAGGAAATATATTTCCGCTTAAAATTGTTGGAATTTATCAAAGCGGAATTGCAGATTTAGATGCTATTCAAAGCTTTACAAATATTAAAACCGCACAAACTATTTTAGGAGAAACCAAAAATTATATTACAGATATTAATTTAAAACTTTACAACATAGATAGTGCTTTACCCTTCGCAAAAAAAATTGAGCAACAATTTAACCTCACGGCAGTAGATATTAAGACCGCAAATGCACAATTTGATACAGGTACATCTATTAGAAACCTAATAACATATGCAGTTTCTTTTACTTTATTAGTAGTCGCAGGTTTTGGTATTTATAACATTCTAAACATGCTTATCTATGAAAAAATGAATGATATTGCTATTTTAAAAGCAATCGGTTTCTCGGGTAAAGATGTGCAAATGATCTTTATGAGTCAAGCCATGATTATTGGAATTGTAGGTGGATTTCTTGGTTTACTTACAGGTCTTATTTTTACAAATATTATTAATACAATTCCTTTTAAAACAGAAGCGCTACCTACAATAGAAACGTATCCAATAAATTTTAATCCATGGTTTTATTTTATTGGGATTGTTTTTGCCATCATATCAACTTTTTTTGCAGGTTATCTGCCTTCACAAAAAGCAAAGAAAATAGATCCAGTTAAAATTATAAGAGGTCAGTAAAATGAATAGTGTATTAGAAGCAAAACATATTAATAAATATTTTAAAAAGCCTCTGCTTTTTCATGTGCTTAAGAATATTAGTTTTAAAATTAAAAAGGGCGAATTTGCTTCTATTATGGGGAAGTCGGGTTGTGGGAAATCGACTTTATTGTATATTTTATCAACTATGGATACCGATTATGACGGCGAATTGTATTTAGATAACAAATTAATTTCTGGAGATAGTAAAGATAGTTTGTCATATTTAAGAAATAAACATATTGGTTTTGTTTTTCAGTTTCATTACTTACTATCAGAATTTTCTGTACTAGAAAACATAATGCTTCCTGCTAAAAAATTAGGAGAAAAATCTTTTCAAGAAATAGAACATGATGCAATACTAAAATTGAAAATGCTGAACATAGAGCATTTACTTAATAAAAAAGCTTCACAAATATCTGGGGGCGAAAAACAAAGAGTTGCCATTGCTAGAGCTTTAATAAATAACCCTTCTATAATTATGGGAGATGAACCTACAGGGAATTTAGATAGCCATAATTCAGATAATGTTTTTAATATTTTTAAACAACTGAGTAATGAACAAAATTTATCACTTCTAGTTGTTACGCATAATGAAGATTTTGCAAAAAGAACAGATAGAATAATTACTATGGAAGACGGTAAAATTATTACATAAAAAATTTATTGTAAACTGATAATTCTCATTTTATCTAAAATCTAATTCCAATACTTTTATAGCGTGTTGTTTAAACACTTAAAAAACACCTGCAATGGCGTCTGTAGATTATTATAAAATTTTAGGAATTCCCAAAAATGCTTCTGAAGCTGACATTAAAAAGGCGTATAGAAAATTGGCGCGAAAATATCATCCAGATTTAAACCCAAATGATAAAGTTGCAGAAAAAAAATTCAAAGAAATTAACGAAGCAAATGAAGTTTTAAGCAATTTAGAAAATCGTAAGAAATACGATGCATATGGAGAGCATTGGCAAAATGCAGAAGCTTATGAGCAAAAAAAACAGCGACAGCGACAATATGAAAGAAGTTCACAAGGTACTTCTGGTGGGTATTCTCAAGAAGATTTTTCTGATATTTTTGAAAACATGTTTGGTGGAGCCTCTTCTGGCAGAAGCACCAGTTCCAAATTTAGAGGTCAAGATTATAATTCTGAGTTAAAATTAAATTTAAAAGATGTTTATAAAACTCAAAAACAGGTAATAACTGTAAATGGAAAAAATATAAGAATTACGATTCCTGCCGGCGTAGAAAATGGGCAAATTATTAAAATAAAAGGGCATGGAGGTAAAGGGGTTAATAACGGACCAAATGGAGATTTATATCTTCAGTTTTCAATAATAAACAATACAAAGTTTAAAAGAAATCATAACAACTTATACTTAACTGTAGCTTTGGATTTATACACTGCCTTATTAGGTGGCGAGTTAATGGTTGATACTTTTGATGGAAAAGTAAAACTTACTATTAAACCAGAAACACAAAACAATACTAAAGTAAAACTCAAAGGAAAAGGATTTCCAATTTACAAAAAAGAAGGACAATTTGGTAATTTATATATAACCTATGAACTTAAAATTCCTACCAAGTTAAACGAAAAAGAAAAAGAACTAATTAAAGAATTACAAAAACAACGCTAATTATGGAAGCTCAAAACTTAATATCTATAGAGCGATTTTGTGAACATTATTGCATTCCTATTCATTTTATGAACGAATTAAAAGAGTACCAATTAATAGAGGTCATTGTTGCAGAAAATCAAGATTACATTAAAATAACTCATATAAACGAGGTAGAAAAAATGATTCGATTACATTATGATTTGAATATAAATTTAGAAGGTGTTGATGTAATTTATAATTTATTAAACCAAGTAAATTCTTTGAAAAAAGAAATAACTGATTTGCAAAATAAACTCCTTTTTTACGGACATTTTAAAAATCTATAATTATAACAAAGAAGACCTACAAAACCTGCTTTAACCAATTATATTATAAAAAAATGAGAAACTAAATAAAAGGTAACTTTAGCTTCTAAACCAAAATAAATGGTTCAAATTCCAGAAAAACATATTGATTTAAATGAATAAAATGAACTCTGAAAAATGTTAACTTTCAAAAATTATAATATTGCAGATTGGTTTTCTTTTTATAGAATTTTTGCTGCACCCTTTTTACTTCTTTTAATTTGGCTTGATATTCAATTAATTTTTACATGGTTTTTATTAATTAGTTATTTAACAGATGCAATTGATGGTTTTTTAGCTAGAAAATTAAAAATCACCACTGCAAGAGGCTCTCAACTAGATTCTTTTGGAGATCAAATAACTTTAATTATTGGATTAATTGGTTTGTTTTATTTTGAAAATGAATTCATAAAAACAAATCTAACGATCATATTAATTGCATTTATTCCTTATATAATTCAAATGTTACTTGCATTTTACAAATATGGAAAGGCAACTGCTTTTCATACCTATTTAGCAAAAATATCTGCAGTAGTACAGAGTTTTTTTATACTATGGTCGTTATTTTTTAACGCTGAATATTCATTGTTTTATTTAATGATTATTGTTGGGATTTTAGAGACTATAGAAGAAGTTTCTTTAATCTTTATGTATGATGATTGGGTTTCTGATGTAAAAAGTATTTTTTGGGCATTAAAAGATGAGCGCAGAATTAAAAACATTAAAAACAAAAAATAACTTCTTGTGAAAAGCTATTCATTATTTACTATTTTCCTTTTATGTTTAGCAATTTTAGCCGTAGATATTTTAGCTTTTTATTGGTTGCAATCTATTACGCAACTTATCAACTCAGAAAGTTTAAAAACAGCAATAAATATTATTTTCTGGATTTTTACAGCAGGCTTAGTTATTTTAATACTACTTCTAAAAGTTACTTTAGAAGATATTAACCCCAGAAGAAAGCACTTACTAGTTTCTTCTTTATCTGGATTAACTATTTCTTCTTTTATTCCTAAATTAATTTTTGTTGTCATTATTTCAATACTATTTTTTTCCAATTTTGTTTTTTCTGAAAAAGAATCATTAATTATTATTCCCTTAATTGGTTTATGTTCTGGATTTCTTCCCTTTTTTATAATCTTGTATGGCTTTTTCAGAGCTTTATATAGATTTAAAGTACATCGTGTTACTATTAAACACAAAAAATTACCTAAGCCTTTTAATGGTTTAAAAATTATTCAAATTTCTGATATTCATTTAGGAAGCTTCAATTATAAATATCACATTTTAGATAAAGCCATAAAAGTGATTAATGATGCACAGCCAGATTTTATTTTTTTTACAGGAGATTTAGTTAATAATTATGCCTGGGAATTAATTGGGTGGGAAAAAGTTTTCAAAAAATTAATTGCTAAAAAAGGTAAGTATGCCATCTTAGGAAATCATGATTATGGTGATTATAGTGAATGGAACTCAGCTCAGGAAAAGCAAGATAATTTTGAAAAAATAAAAGAATTTTACAAAACTATTGATTTTAAACTTTTGTTAAATCAATCAGAAATAATTGAAAAAAAGAAGGGTAAACTAGCAATAATTGGAGTAGAAAACTGGGGAAAAGCACCTTTTAAACAATATGGGAATTTGCAAGAAGCTCTTAAAAATGTCTCTGAAATTCCTTTTAAAATACTACTATCTCACGATCCAACACATTGGCGCGAAGAAGTCATAAAAAAAACAGGTATTTCCTTAACGCTTTCTGGACACACACATGGAATGCAGGTTGGTTTTCAATACAAAAAAATGAAATGGAGCCCCATAAAATACAAATACAAACATTGGGCTGGTTTGTATAATGAAAATGAAAAATATTTATATGTTAATCGTGGTTTAGGTTGGGTTGGTTTTCCTGGAAGACTGGGCATGAGACCAGAAATTACATTGTTTAAATTATTCAAAAAATAAATTTTCTCAACTGATACATATCATTTTTTTTCCATTCCATTTCAATTAATTTAGCTACATGTTATATTTAAAACCCGCATTATGATAACTAGTTTGAACGAAAAAGAGTGTATGAATATACTTGCAGAGAATTATATTGGTCAACTCGCTTATATTTATAAAGACAGACCTTTTATTGTTCCAATTACCTATTATTTTGATAAGAAAAATATTATTGTCGGTTATTCTGACGAAGGGCATAAAACAATGGCGATGAGAAAAAACAGTAGAGTATCTCTTCAAATTTCAGAAATAAAAAACATTAATAACTGGAGCTCAGTTTTGGCTCATGGAATTTATCAAGAAATCTCTGGTTCTGATGCAAAAAAATATTTACATGAGTTTGCATTGGGAATTAAAGAGCTTATCTTAAGAAAAGAAGAAAGAAGTTTAAGTTCAATTGGTCATTTTTCTAGTAAAATATACACAAATAATCCTTCAATTATTTTTAAAATAAGTGTTGTTGAGATAACAGGGAAAAAAAGAATTTATTCAGAGAAAAAAGAGCGGTAAGCTTCAAACTTAGCGACAAAAAAAATTAGATTTCTTTATGATGAAATCCTAACGTAGTTTTATAAGATGGAACTTCCCATTTTATCATTTCTTTTAAAAACTCATCTACTTTTTCAATAATAAGTTTCTCTGTAATTTCTGCTGGATTGTAAAACCCCAACTCTATACTAATATTTTCCATTTGTAATTGCTCTACAAATGGGAAAAGGACAATAACATATACGTCTCCGCTGTAAGATTGAGAAAAAACTAAAGCTCCTCCTTGAATAAATTGATAAGTAGGAACCTTATTGGTACAATCAATAAGATCTGAAGGAAAAGAATTGAATGTAATATTAACTGCTTCATTATTGTAAATCCAATTAAGTTCTTGCACCTTCCAACCTATATTATAACTTTTAGCAATACTTTTTAAAACTCTTATTATTCGTTTTTTAGCACTACTTTTCCATTGAATTTTTTTATCAACAACTGTTTTAATAGATTCTCTGTAATCATTAACATGCTCTTCTAAATGTTCTACTTTCATAATAATACCTCTTAATTTCTTCTGTAAAAGAAATTAAAAATCTATCAAAACGAAATGATATTAGTCATATTTAAATGAAGCTGATAATTATCATTTCATTTCTTCTTTTCTAAACTTAACTTAGCGCTAGAGCGTTTCTAATTCTTAAAAGAATGAAAAATAAAATTATCCTTATTGTAATTATTTTTCTGATGGCATGTTTTAATATTGGCTATACATATTCACTTGCCCCTCTTCAAATAAAAAATATTTTGTTTAGTAATATCTCTTCAAAAAAAATAAAGATTGAAAAAGATATTACCGTGGAAAACTACTTTCAATTTTTAGATTCTATTGTTACAAAACACGATTCTTTGACACCCTACAAATTAACAGAACATCTTTTAGTAAGAGCAAATCAATGGATAATTAACAGATTAAAAAATACTGATTATTATGTAATGAAAGAAAAAGATTCTTTTGTTTATAATCAGAAAAAAATGATAATTTTAAGAAAAGGTGATAAACTAATTGTACCCAACTCTAAATTAGCGAATAAAATTCTTAGCTCTTTTAAAAACACAAAAATAGATGTAAATATCCCTGAGTTTAAACTTCGAATTTTTGAAAACTCAAAAGAGCTTTTTAAATTTCCAATCAGGGTTGGAAGAGATGAAAAAAAATATCTTAAAATGGCTGGAAGAGTTTTAGACTTAAAAACAAAAACAGGAAAAGGTAAAATTGTAAAATACGAACGTTTTCCAGATTTCTATAATCCTGCTAGTGGACATCGATATTATGTCACAAAAAGAGATGACAACAAGGTTACAAAATTACCTCAAATTCCTTTTATAGAAACTGAAATTAATGGATTACGCTATGGTCAATTAATACACCCTACCACGAATCCAAACACCTTAGGAAAGGCTTATTCTAATGGCTGTATTGGCTCTAAAGAAGGGCATGCATGGATAATTTATTATTATGCACCTATTAATACTAAAATAACCATTAGGTATGATTTAAGAGTCAAAGATTCAGTAAACGGAAATACTATATCTTTAAAAGATATATATGGATATAACAAGAAAAAATAGTTAGTCCCTATTGATTAGGGTGTTCGTTAATTCGTTTTCTGTTTCTCTATTTTCACTCCAGCAATCTAAATTATAAATTGTTGTAGCTGCAATATTTGTTAAAGCTTCCTCCGTTAATAGAGCGTGATGTCCTGTAATTAAAACATTGGGCATTGAATTTAATTTAATGAGCATTTCATCTTTAACAATATCATGAGAATGATCCCTAAAAAAGATTTCTTTTTCATTTTCATAAACATCAATTCCTAAAAATCCAATTGTTTCATTTCTTAAGCCACTAATAATATCTTCAGTTTTTAAAATGGCTCCTCTTGCAGTGTTTATGATGACAACACCTGGTTTCATTTGTGCAATTAACTTTTTGTCTATTAAATGATGTGTATCACTATTTAAAGGGATATGAAGCGAGATAATATCTGAATTTTTACATAAATCTTCTAAGGAATGATAGATCAAGTTATATTTTTGAATTAACTCTTTGTTTTCAACAAGATCAAAACCTAATAATTCACACCCAAAACCATGCATTATTTTAGTCATAATAGAACCTATTTTACCGGTTCCAATTATACCCACTGTCTTGTTGTTTAAATCAAAACCGATAAGATGATTTAAATCAAAGTTAAACGATTTCACTCTCTGATTAGATTCTATAAGTTTTCTATTTAAGGCTAATAATAAGCTTACTGCATGCTCCGCTATAGCATATGGTGAATATGCTGGTGTATTTGCAACTTTAATATTGAACTCAAGGGCGCTGTGTAAACTTACATTATCATGTCCTACAGAACGCAGGGTAATATATTTAACACCAAAATCACTAAGTTTTTCTATTATAATTGAGGAAACTTTATCCGCTGAAGAAATTGAAATAGCATCATATCCTATCGCTTTCATTGCAGATTCAGAAGATAAAGCTTCTTTTATTAAAGTTAATTCATGTTTTCTGCAATTCGCTTTTTCTAAATAAGGAATTTCATAATCTTTAGCGCTGTATACAAGTGTTTTCATGTTTAACTACTTATTAGAAGAAATTATACCTTCTCTTTTTAATGATTTGATAATAACAGCTACATATTCATTAACGGTAGTAATAATGGCGTTAGGTTCAATGATTTTGTTTGAAGCAACCCAAATTAAAGATTTATCATTATTCTCTTTTAGTTTATATAATGAAGTTTCAACGTGATAAATTTTATACTTATTATAGTATCCTCCATCAAAATATACATCTTGATGCAAATAATAATAGCGTCTAAAAGGGTGTCTCCTATAATAGTAGTTGTTATAGTAATTAGTATTGTACATTACTTCTTCATCCACTCCTTTCACTGCTGAAATTAATATAGCATCAAAACCATTTTTAGTGATTTTTTCTACTTCTTCTTTGATATTTTCTTCAGTTTGCTTTTCAGTAGTAAATTTTAATGTAAATAGGTCATAACTTTCTGCTGCATCAACACCATTCTGTTTTAGTTTTTCTTTTAATTGTTCTTCAAATATTTTTCTAGCGGTTAAGTTTTCCGTAATTCCAACAATTAATACTTTTTTAGGTTTAAAGTCAGTGTATTCTTTACTTCTCCAACTATCTACTATTTTAATAGATGAGCAACCTGTAAAAATTATTATTGCTAAAATGAATATTAAATTTTTCATAACTTTTAGGTTTTATCTCGTAAATCTATTTGAATTAAATTCTTTTTACTATGATATTTATCATTTAGGCCCTTTTAAAATTGAGTTATTAAAAACGTAAAAAAAAGGACACTAAATTAGTGTCCTTTTTGAGTGTATTTTTAAAAACCGCTTTTTCATAGTTAAAATTTAAATCATATCTTATTCCGAAAAAGAAAAGTTCAAATTATCCAAAGCTCAAATATGATCTGATAATTATTTTTTCATCTTTAGAATCTTCAAAACAGCTTTTAAATAAAAATAAGCTAGCCTTCGCATGGTTTCTGCGATCTTACTTATTTCCGAGCATCAGTAACTCGTTGCAAACAACTTCTGTTACATATCTTTTTTCTCCTTCTTTAGTCTCATAACTTCTAGAAGTAAGTTTTCCTTCAATAGCAACTTCATTTCCTTTTTCTAAGTATTTTTCTATAATATCTGCTGTTTTATTCCAGGCAATAATATTATGCCACTGTGTATCCGTTACTTTTTCTCCTTGAGAATTTTTATAACTTTCATTTGTAGCAATAGAAAACTTTGCTAATTTTTTTCCACTGTCTAAAGTGATGATTTCTGGACTGTTTCCTAAGTTTCCAATTAACTGTACTTTGTTTCTTAACGTACTCATAAGATAAGTTTTTAAATTATTATTAGTATTTGTCAATTCGTTTTGACTCTGCAAAGTTGCGACACAACAAAAATTTTATTCGGTTAAAAAACAATTACTTTCGGTTGTAATTACTTGTAGTCGTTTGTAAACGGATAATTTGTTGTATATTTATCTAATGGAGGATAAAAAGTGTTTAGAATGCGAAGAAGTATTAAAAGGTAGAGTAGATAAGAAATTCTGTTCTGATTATTGCAGAAATGCGTATAACAATCGGGTAAACAAAGACAGTAAAAACCTTATCAGAAATATTAATAATCGCCTCAGAAAAAATTATAAAATCTTATCAGAATTAAATATTTCAGGCAAAACAAAAGTAACAAGAACCAAATTATATGATAAAGGTTTCGACTTTAATTTTTTTACTTCTATCTATAAAACCAAAACAGGAAACACTTATTTCTATATCTATGATGAAGGATATTTGCCTTTAGAAAACGAACTATTTTTATTGATAAAAAAAGAACGCTAATTTAGATTTTATGAAAATTAATCATAATACATTTACCAAAGTTAAAATCTAAAAAATACGTTAACTATTCCAAGTATTCCCTTTTACTTTAATCGCAGCTTTTAACACATCTTTCTGACTTAATTGACCTATCAACTTTCCATTTTTTACAACAGGAAACCTTCTTCTGCGTGAGCTTATAAATTTAAAAGCAGCATCAAAAATATTCATGTTTTGATCAATTGTATCCACATCTGTAACCATATATTTTCCAACAGTATTATTCGTGTCAGAAGGCATGTTATAGTACTTACTTTCAGAAATGTGTTTAATACAATCTGTTTCAGAAATAATACCAATTAAATCGTTTTTATCATTAACAACTGGTCCTCCTGAAATCTTATGTTTAATTAATAAGTTTATAACATGGTCTAATGAATCATCAGCTTTAAAGGTGATGAGTTTTTTTGTCATATAATCAGAAACTAAAATTTGTTCTTCATTTTTCCCTTGAGATTCGTCTCTTTTTCCTTGAAAGCTTTTAATCCCCATACTTCAATAGTTTTAAGTTGTTTTTAAATTTACAGTATTTTCTCTTTCAAACAACAATTTAAATTAAGTTTTTTTATTTCATACATTTATAAAAACTTTTAGTTCAAATGAAAAAAATATCTTCTGTCTTATCGATACTCATAATTTTAGGTGTTATCTCTTGGAGTTTTTCTGATTTAAAACCTTCATTACAAAAAGAAAAATCTTTAACTAAAGAGGGTTTTTCTACTATCAATGCGCTTGAGCATGTAAAAAACATTAGCTTAAAAGAACATTACGTAGGTTCTAAAGAGCATAAAAATGTTCAAAAATATATAGCTGAAGAACTGAATAAAATGGGCTTAGAAACAGAAATTCAAGTTCAAACTGCGGTAAATAAAAAATGGTTTGCTGCTACAACCGTACAAAATATTATTGCAAAAATAAAAGGCTCAGAAAACGGAAAAGCTTTAATGCTACTTTCTCATTATGATTCTAATCCGCATTCTTCTTTAGGTGCAAGTGATGCTGGCTCTGGTGTTGCAACTATTTTAGAAGGAGTAAGAGCATTCTTATCAAAAAATAAAACACCAAAAAACGATATTATTATTCTAATTTCTGATGCTGAAGAATTGGGTTTATTAGGTGCTCAAGCTTTTGTTGATCTTCATCCCTGGGCAAAAGAAATTGGCTTGGTTTTAAATTTTGAAGCTAGAGGCAGTGGTGGTCCAAGTTATATGTTAATGGAAACTAATGGGAAAAACAGTAAACTACTTTCAGAGTTTTTAGCTGCAAAGCCAAACTTTCCAGCAGCAAATTCTTTAATGTATAGCATCTATAAAAAGCTACCGAATGATACTGATTTAACCGTTTTTAGAGAAAGCGGAAATATAAATGGTTTCAATTTTGCTTTTATCGGCGATCATTTTGATTATCATACAGCACAAGATTCTTATGAACGCTTAGACAGAGAAACGCTTTTGCAACAAGCAGATTATTTAACTACTACTTTAAATTATTTTGCTTTTTCTGATTTAGAAAATCTAGATTCTAAAGAAGATTTTGTCTATCTAAATTTTCCTTTATCAAAACTACTTACGTATTCTTTTTCTTGGGTAACTCCCTTATTGATTATTGCCATCATATTATTTATGATTTTAATTTTCTTTGGGTTTTCACTCAACAAAATCTCTTTAAAAAATGTTTTAAAAGGTTTTCTTCCATTTTTAACATCCATAATATTATGTGGTTTAGTTTCTTTTGGATTATGGAAATTAATCCTTCTGCTTCACCCCCAATACAATGACATTTTGCACGGTTTTACTTATAATGGATACATTTATATCACCGCTTTTGTTTTCTTAAATCTTTCAATTTTACTAAAAATTTATAAATATTTTTCTCAAGAAGAAAAAACAGCAAATTTATTAATAGCACCCATTTTTATTTGGTTGGTAATTAACTTTTTCATCAGCTCTTATTTAAAAGGAGCAGGCTTTTTTATCATTCCTGTTTTTTGTGCTTTATTGATTTTGATGATTGCTATTTTTATGAATATCGAAGAACGCTCAAAACGTATTTTATTTACCCTATTATCTATACCAACAATCTATATTTTTGCTCCATTAGTAAAAATGTTTCCTGTAGGTTTAGGGTTAAAAAATGTATTTATCAGTGGTGTTTTAATTGCTTTAGTTTTTGGGTTGATGATCTTTACTTTTAATCAGAAAAAAGCTTCTTGGATGCTAAAATTAAGTAGCCTTCTAACCATTATTTTCTTTGCTATAGCAACTTATAATAGTGGGTTTTCTATAGATAACAAAAAACCAAATAGTATTGTTTACATTCAAAATTATGATGATCAAACTGCGTATTTTGGCACATATGACACAACTTTAGATAAGTATACAAAGCAAATTTTTGATAAAAGTGCTATTAAAGGAGGTATTAATAGTGCTGAAACCAAAAGCAAATACAACACACGTTTTGCCTATCATAAAAAAACAGATTACAAAGATATTCCTTCATCAACTATCAATATAGATTTTGATACTATTATAGGGAATAAACGCTTGTTAGAATTAGAAATAGTTCCCAATAGAAGAATAAACAAATTTGAATTCATTACAGACAACAAACTAACTCTAAATCAATTTAAAGTAAATGATGCTCTTGTAAATAATGGAAAAAAATATACTGTAGAAAAAGGGACTTTTTTAATCTATTATATGGCAAATTCTGATAAAAGTGTAACAATTTCTTTTAGTATATATAAAGACGACGAATTAAATATAATTCTAAACGAAATATCTTATGATTTATTAGAGAATCAGAACTTTTCTATAAACCCAAGATCAGAAGAAATGATGCCTATGCCATTTGTTACGAATGATGCAATAATCATCAGTAAAAAGTTAAAAATTTAATCGTTAATTTATATTCCACAAAAAAAGCGTTCTAAATATTTAGAACGCTTTTTTTATAAAGATGAAAGACTCTTTTATTCAATTTCAGAAACACGTAAGGTGTTTACCATTCCTCTAGCCTCAGCAGGCATTGATGCAAGGTTGATAATTAAATCACCAGGTTTTACAAAACCTTTTTCTTTTGCAATATTATTAATATCTACTACCGTATCATCTGTTGTTAGGTTTTTATTATAGTAGTATGCTTTTACACCCCAAAGAAGACTTAATTTTCCTAAAATTCTTTTATCTGTTGAAAAAGCTAACACAGGTGTTCTTGGTCTCCAAGCAGAAATTTGAAATGCGGTATAACCACTATTTGTTAATGTTGATATTGCTGCTGCATCTGTATTATTTGCCATTAAAGCTGCATGATGACAGATAGATTTTGTAACAAATCTATTCGTTCTAATATGAGGAGCTTCATGTGGTACTTTAATCATTCTAGAGTTTTCTACACTTTTAATGATTTCAGACATTTTTTGAATTACTTTTATTGGGTGTTTACCTACAGAAGTTTCTCCAGAAAGCATTACAGCGTCCGCACCATCCATAATAGAATTAGCAACATCATTAACCTCTGCTCTTGTTGGCACAGGGTTATCTATCATTGTTTCCATCATTTGAGTCGCAATAATTACAGGAATTCTTGCTCTTTTTGCTCTTCTAACTAATTTCTTTTGAATTAAAGGAACATCTTGCATTGGTATTTCTACACCTAAATCTCCACGAGCAACCATTAATCCATCACAATAAGGAATTAATGAATCTATATTTGCAACCGCTTCTGGTTTCTCTATTTTAGCAATGATAGGAATTCTATATTCAGAGTGCTGTGCAATTAAATCACGCAACATTCTTAAATCCTCAGGAGTTCTAACAAAAGATAATGCCATCCAGTCTACGTGCTGTGCAATTGCAAAAACTGCATCTGCCATATCTTTCTCTGTTAATGCAGGTAAAGAAATAGCTGTATTTGGTAAGTTTACACCTTTTTTAGACTTCAAAGCGCCACCAACAATTACTTTAACAATAACTTCTGTTTCTTTGTTAGTTGACATAACTTCAAACATTAACTTACCATCGTCAACTAAAATATGTTCTCCAACTTTTACGTCTTTCGGAAAGCGTTGATACGTCATAAAAGCCTTCTCTTTGGTTCCAATACATTTTTCTGTAGTGAATGTAAAAGTATCGCCATCTTCTAAAACAACCTCTTCTTCCATAACTCCAACACGCAATTTTGGACCTTGTAAATCCCCAAGAATTGCAATATTAAAATCATTTTCAGCATTTATTTCTCTAATAATTTTTACTTTTCTTTTTACATCTTCATAATCTGCATGAGAAAAGTTAATTCGAAAAACATTTACACCATTTCTAGCTAATTCTGTTAAAATTTCTTTTGTGTCTGTTGCTGGTCCTAAAGTGGCAACTATTTTTGTTTTTTTATTGTGTAACATGTTTTTTTAAAATATTAAAAAGTCTTTAGACTTTAATGTATTCTTATCTATTGAATAAGAAGTGATTACTTGATCTATTTTTTTTATTTTACCTACGGTTTCCAAAACAAAACTATACGCTAAATCTCCCGAAATCTTTATAAAGAAATCTACTTTTTTCTTTTCAGGTATTAAATATGTCTTTGTTTCTGATGTTAGTAGAAGTTCATTCAATTCTGTTTGATTTTCTCTTTTAGAGCTGTTTGCAATTAAGAACCAATCAAAATCGTACTTTGTACTGGCATAATTAAAAATTGAAAAGGATGCTTTTTTTTGCTGATTTTCAAAATTTAAATCTTCTCTAGATTTATAAAAACTCGTACCTAAATTTTTATTCAACAAATAGGCTAGTTTGAAATCTTCTAATGCTGTATGAATACCAATTAATGAGTATTCATCCTCACAGAAATCTTCTAAACCTAATGAGTGAATTTGCATAATTGATAACTAGTTTTAATTCATCTTCAAGATGCTAATTTACTAATTGTTTATGAGTTTTTCTGGGATTTTAACGAAAACGTTATCGTACTTAACCTAAAGAAATTTCACTTTGAAAAGCATAGTAGACTCTTTTAGAAGCTTGTTCTTCAGCCTTTTTTTTAGAGGTTGCTCTTCCTTTAGCAACTTGCTCTCCATTTATACTTAACTTAACGCTAAAGTGTTTGATGGACTCATTTCCAGAATCCTCATAAGTATCAAATTTATATTTCTTCTTCTTTTTTTGACACCATTCTATAATCAAACCTTTGTAACTAGTTATTTTACCTTCTAGTTTTTCGATATCAACATAAGGCACAATTACATGTTCGTGTATAAATTTCTGACAAAAATTATACCCTCTGTCTAAATAAATAGCACCTATTAAAGCTTCGAAAATATTGCCATGAATATTATCTCCAACGTTTGATTGATCTATATTACTTTTTACAAAACGAATTAAGTTTAAATCTTTGCCTAACTCGTTTAAATGCTTTCTACTAACTATTTTAGAACGCATTTGAGTAAGGTATCCCTCTGATCCCGTTGGAACTTTTTTATACAAGTAGGAAGCAATAACAGATCCTAAAATAGAGTCGCCTAAAAACTCTAATCGTTCGTAATTAATAGGAATCCCTTTTTTATCCAACATTTGCACAGATCTATGCGTAAATGCTTTTTTATATTTATTGATATTTTTTGGGGAAAAATTGAGTACTTTTTTTAATTCTATAAATAATTGTTGATCCTCTTGAGAATGGGATTTAACTATTTTACGAATAAAATTCATCGGTTATTCCTCTAATTTCTTAAAGGCAACACAAGCATTATGACCTCCAAAACCAAATGTATTGCTCATTGCTATTTTAATATCTCTTTTCTGAGGTTTATTTAGCGTAAGGTTTAATTCTGGATTAATGTTTTCGTCTACTTTCGTATGATTTATAGTTGGTGGTACGATACCATGTTTCATTGCTAAAATAACAGCAATAGACTCTATAGCCCCTGCAGCGCCCAATAAGTGCCCTGTCATAGATTTTGTAGAATTAATATTTATGGTTTTTGCATGACTGCCAAAAACTTGAGAGATGGCTTTTAATTCTGCAACATCTCCTAAAGGTGTAGAAGTCCCGTGTGTATTAATATGGTCTACATCTTCTGGTTTAATTCCTGAATTTTCTAGGCAATTTTTCATTACTGCGATAACTCCAACTCCTTCTGGATGTGGCGCTGTCATATGATATGCATCAGAAGACATTCCTCCACCGATAACCTCAGCATAAATTTTTGCTCCCCTCGCTTTCGCGTGCTCATATTCTTCAAGTACAATAGCGCCTGCTCCTTCACCCAATACAAAACCATCTCTTTCACCATCAAAAGGTCTAGAAGCTGTCTCTGGGGTTTCATTTCTTGTTGATAAGGCGTGCATGGCATTAAAACCACCAACACCAGCGATTGCAACAGCGGCTTCAGAGCCACCCGTTACTATAATATCACAAGTACCTAAGCGGATATAGTTTAAAGCATCTATCATAGCGTTCGCTGAAGATGCACATGCAGAAACTGTTGTGTAATTTGGCCCCATAAATCCATTCTTAATGGAAATATTTCCTGGAGCGATGTCTGCAATCATTTTTGGGATAAAGAACGGATTGAATCTTGGAGTACCATCTCCAGCTCCAAAATTTAAAGCTTCATTTTGAAAAGTTTCTAAGCCTCCAATTCCTGCTCCCCAAATTACACCAACGCGTAATTTGTTAATCTTTTCTAGGTCTAGATTTGAATCTGCAATTGCTTCATCTGAGGCTACCATTGCATATTGCGTAAATCTATCCATTTTACGTGCGTCTTTTCTATTGATAAAGTCGTTCACGTTAAAGTTTTTTAATTCACATGCAAAACGAGTTTTGAACTTGGCAGCATCAAAGTAAGTGATAGGAGCAGCACCACTAACTCCGTTAGTTAATGCATTCCAATATTCTTCAATATTATTACCAATTGGCGTTAATGCGCCAAGCCCAGTGACTACAACTCGTTTTAACTGCATATAAATTACTTTTTTGCTTCTTCAATATAGCTAACTGCCTGACCAACGGTACCGATGTTCTCAGCTTGGTCGTCTGGAATTTGAATATCGAATTCTTTTTCGAATTCCATAATTAACTCAACAGTATCTAAAGAATCTGCTCCTAAATCGTTTGTGAAGCTAGCTTCTGTTGTTACTTCATTGTCGTCTACTCCTAATTTGTCTACGATAATAGCTTTTACTCTTGATGCAATGTCTGACATAATTTTCTGTTTTTTAAAATTTAAATCGGGGCAAAAATACGAATCTTATTAATTCTAACTAACTTTTGCTCGAAAAATGATACTAAAAGATAAATAAAATCTTTAATCTCCTTTTAAAAAGATCGGTTTGTTAATAATTATTCCTTTTTTTGTAGTCTAGATTTATAGAAATGAAGCGTATCGTTATTTTTGCTTCTGGTTCTGGAACGAACGCAGAAAATATTATCCGATTTTTTAATCAAAACAAAACTGCTAAAGTTACTCAAGTACTTTGTAACAATGAGCACGCAAAAGTTATTGATAGATGTAAGTTGTTAAAAATTAGTTGCTTATGTTTTAATAAAAATGATTTTTTAAAAAAATACACTATCTTAAATCTTTTAAAAGAAACCGCAGACTATATTGTTTTAGCTGGTTTTTTATGGAAGATTCCTGAAAATATTGTGGCCGCTTTCCCTAATAAAATCATTAATATTCATCCTGCTTTATTGCCAAAGTATGGTGGAAAAGGGATGTACGGAATAAACATTCACAGAGCTGTAAAGGAAAATAAAGAAACAGAAACAGGCATCACAATTCACTATGTAAATGAAAATTATGATGAGGGTGCTATCATTTTTCAAGCAAAAGCTACTCTTTTAGAAGAAGATACTCCTGAAATTATTGCCGAAAAAATCCATATCTTAGAACAACGTTTCTTCCCAAAAATAATAGAAGACGTAATTTTAAATATAAATGAGTAAAAAAAAGTTTTATGTCGTTTGGAATGGAAGAAAAAAAGGCATTTTTTCTTCTTGGGGTGTCTGCAAAAAGCAAATTGATGGTTTTGAAGGCGCACAGTACAAATCTTTTGCCAATTTAGATGAAGCTGAAACTGCTTTTGCTAAAAACTACGAAGACTATAAAGGCAAAAACACTAAAAAACCATCTTTATCCTCCTTTGAAAAAGCAAAATTTGGAAATCCTATTCTAGAAAGCATTTCTGTAGATGCTTCTTGTTCTGGGAATCCAGGAAAAATGGAGTATAGAGGGGTTCTTACCCATAACAAAAAACAACTTTTCATAAAAGGACCTTTTAAAAAAGGGACGAATAACATTGGTGAATTTTTAGCTTTAGTACACGGAATTGCTTTATTAAAAAGTAAAAACAAAGCAAACATTCCTATTTATTCTGATTCTAGAATTGCCATGAGTTGGGTAAAAAAGAAACAATGTAGAACTAATCTTGTTTTTGATGCTTCTAACAAAGATTTATTAGACCTTATAAAAAGAGCTGAAAAATGGTTGGAAGAAAACACCTATAACAACCCAATTTTGAAATGGGAAACCAAAGCTTGGGGAGAAATTCCTGCAGATTTTGGCAGGAAATAAAAAAGAATTATTACTAAAAAGTTACTTTGTTTAAAAGGGGTTTTAATCAGGTTCTATAATATAATTTTAGAAGACCAAACACTATTTATTTTTTTATAAGATTAGCATCAAATAATAAATCCCAAAACTAAAAAATAGTTTTGGGATTTATTTTATAATTATAAACGTTATCTGTTTACCTTTATGAGATTGCTTCGTAAAAACTCACAATGCTGAGCAACAATTAAATAGAAGCTTTCATTAACTCTCTGTTCATTCTTGCAATGTTGTCTAAAGAAATTCCCTTAGGACATTCAACCTCACAAGCGCCTGTATTTGTACAGTTTCCAAAACCTTCTAAATCCATTTGCGCAACCATGTTCTGCACACGATCTGAAGCCTCTACTTGTCCTTGTGGTAATAAAGCATACTGAGATACTTTTGCGCCCACAAATAGCATTGCAGAGCTATTCTTACATGTTGCTACACAAGCCCCACAACCTATGCAAGTTGCTGCATCCATAGCTTCGTCTGCTGCGTGTTTAGAAATCGGAATTGAATTTGCGTCTTGTGTATTTCCAGATGTATTCACAGAAATATATCCACCAGCATGCTGAATTCTATCAAAAGCGGTTCTGTCTACAACCAAATCTTTTATTACAGGGAATGCTGCAGCTCTAAAAGGTTCTATAGTAATTGTATCTCCGTCTTTAAACATTCTCATGTGTAATTGACAAGTTGTTATACCCCTATCCGGTCCATGTGCTTCACCATTAATATACATAGAGCACATTCCACAGATTCCTTCTCTACAATCGTGATCGAAAGCTACTGGCTGTTCTCCAGAGTTTACTAACTGTTCATTTAGAACATCCATCATTTCTAAAAAGGACATATGTTCTGAAATCTCAGTAACTTTGTAGTCTACCATCTGACCCTTTGAACTTGAGTCTTTCTGTCTCCAAATTTTTAGTGTTAAATTCATAATGTCTATCTTATTTATAACTTCTTTCTTTAACTTCTATGTTCTCGTAAACCAACTCCTCTTTATGTAAAACTGCGTCTTTTGGTTCTCCTTTGTATTCCCAAGCAGAGACAAATTGGAACTCTTTAATTCTCTTTGCTTCTCCGTCTTCTGTTTGATGTTCTTCTCTAAAATGTCCTCCAGCTGATTCTTCTCTTACTAAAGCATCTTTTGCAAACAATTCCCCTAACTCAAGGAAATCTGCAACTCTACCTGCTTTTGCTAATTGCTCATTATACTCTGTTTCTGTTCCAGGAACATTTACATTTTGCCAAAAGTCTTTTCTTAATGCAGAAATTTCTTCAATAGCTTCTTTTAAGCCTGCCTCATTTCTCGACATTCCACACTTATCCCACATAATTTTTCCTAATATTTTATGGTAATAATCTACAGAGCGAGTTCCTTTATTATTGATAAAGAATGCTATTCTGTCGGTAACGTCTTTTTCTGCAGCTTCAAATTCTGGGGTTTGTGTTGATATTTTTCCTGTCCTTATATCATCCGATAAATAATCTCCAATAGTATACGGCAATACAAAATAACCATCTGCTAAACCTTGCATCAGTGCAGATGCTCCTAATCTATTTGCCCCGTGATCAGAAAAATTTGCTTCACCAATACAGTAACATCCGGGAATTGTAGTCATTAAGTTGTAATCAACCCAAACACCTCCCATAGTGTAGTGAACTGCTGGATAAATCATCATTGGAGTTTCATATGGATTTTCATCAATGATTTTCTCATACATCTGAAATAAGTTTCCATATTTAGCCTTCACGATTCCTTGCCCTAATTCTTTGATTTTAGCTTCAGATGGATTTGATATATTTTGAATCTTCGCTTGCTCTTTTCCGTAACGTTCAAAAGATGCTGAAAAATCTAAATATACAGCTTCACCAGTTGCATTTACCCCGTAACCTGCATCACAACGTTCTTTTGCTGCTCTTGATGCTACATCACGTGGCACTAAATTTCCAAATGCAGGATAGCGTCTTTCTAAGAAATAATCTCTTTGCTCTTCTGTTAATTCAGTAGGTCGCTTACTTCCTTCTTTAATTGCTTTTACATCCTCTAAATTCTTTGGAACCCAAATTCTACCATCATTTCTTAAAGACTCAGACATCAAAGTTAATTTAGACTGATAGTCTCCCGATCTTGGAATACAAGTTGGATGAATTTGTGTGTAACAAGGATTTGCAAAATAAGCTCCTTTTTTATGTACTTTCCAACCAGCAGTTACATTAGATCCCATTGCATTGGTAGACAAGAAGTATACATTTCCATATCCTCCTGAAGCAATTACAACTGCATGTGCTGAATGACGCTCTATTTCTCCTGTAACTAAGTTTCTTGCAATAATCCCCCTAGCTTTTCCATCAACAATAACAACATCTAACATTTCATGCCTGTTAAACATTTCTATTTTACCACGAGCAATTTGTCTATTCATTGCAGAATAGGCTCCTAATAATAGTTGCTGCCCTGTTTGTCCTTTCGCATAAAAAGTTCTAGAAACTAAAACACCTCCAAAAGAACGATTGTCTAACAAACCACCATAATCGCGAGCAAAAGGAACTCCTTGTGCCACACATTGATCTATAATATTTGCAGAAACTTCGGCTAATCTATAAACGTTTGCTTCACGCGAACGATAATCTCCTCCTTTTACGGTATCATAAAATAAACGATACGTAGAATCTCCGTCTCCCTGATAATTTTTTGCTGCGTTGATTCCTCCTTGAGCGGCTATTGAATGGGCTCTTCTTGGAGAATCTTGGTAAGCAAATGCTTTTACATTATAGCCCAACTCTGCTAATGTAGCAGCAGCAGAACCACCTGCCAAACCTGTACCAACAACAATAACATCTATATGACGCTTATTTGCCGGATTTACCAAATCTATTTTATTTTTATAATCTGTCCATTTATCTTTAATTGGACCTTGAGGTACTTTTGAATCTAAAGCCATAACTTTATAAGATTAATGGTTAAGGTGATGAAATAATGCAATAAAAATAAATCCTAAAGGAACTATAATTGAATATGCTTTACCAATAGTTTGTAATGTTTTCTTTCTTCCCGCTGTGCCACCCATTGACTGAAATGCGGATGTAAAACCGTGTGCTAAATGCAATCCTAAAAACACAAATGCAACCACGTACGCAGCAACTCTAATTGGATCTATAAACTTGTGCACTAATTCTTCATGATAACGCAAACCTTCTACGCCTTCCATCATTCCCGACCAATCGCCTTGAATGAATTTTGTATTAATTTCTGGAAACCAAAAATCAATAAAGTGCAATAGAACAAAAGCTAAAATTGCCAGTCCACTCCAAATCATGTTTCTACTCATCCAAGTTGAATTTGCAGCTCCGTTATTTTTCGCATAATTCACACCATTCGCTTTTCTGTTTTTTAGTTCTAGGATAAACCCCATAACAAAGTGAAAAACAACTGCAAAGATTAAGACAGGTTGCAATGCAAACTGCACTAATGGATTTGTTCCCATAAAATGAGACACTTCGTTAAAAGTCTCTGGACTAATTACTGATAAAATATTTATTGCTAAATGCTGAAGTAAGAAGAACATTAAGAAAAACGCTGAGAGCGCCATTGCCACTTTTCTTCCAATTGAAGATTTAAAAAATCCGCCCATTGTATAATTTAGTTAAAATTGTAACCACAAAAATACGGTTAAAGAGGTCTCGATACAAAGATTTTATATCGTTTTCGCAAATATTTAGAATAATTTTAAATAATAAATAAGACCATTTTAAAAAAAAAGGGTTTTAAAAAAAAGTTTGGGTTAATTTCTGGAATTAGATTTTACCAAACATTTATCATTATCCCATATTCCAATTAAATATTCTTCAGAAATAAGCTTTCCTTCAAATGTTAAAAAACGACCTTTTTTATCCTTTTTTATAATTTTCATTTTACCTTGATGGATAGCATTTATTACTCTATAAATTAGTCCTTTTTTGGAAACCTTGCTCCCTCTAGAAATCAATTTTAAGCCTTCATTATTATTCCATAAATCCATCTCTGAAGATTTTTTGTCAGGTACAATTCCGTCTTCTAATTTTCTTTTTTTATATGATAAATAGTTTTCTTTTTCATGAGATTTTCCAAGAGATCGAGCTGCTTTTTCACCTATCTCTTGTCTTAAGCGCGCCATCCAATAGGCGTGTCTAAAAGCATCTACCTGACCCCCAGAAGCATCCCCATCTAACAAATTAGTTTTTTTAATTGAATCTGCGATCCGTTTGGCTTCTTTCGAAATTTCTAATGATTTTATTGCTTTAAAAGGATGAAACAAAACCCAAGTTTTTTTTGGCCCTGAAAGGTCAAAAAAACTTTTAAAATTGGTTTGAGCGTTTATTGAAATTACACTTAAATAAAAAATAAAAAAGAAAGATTTTTTCACGTATTTAAAATAAGATTTTTCGTTAAAATTCTCTTGATTCAAGATAGATAAAATATTTAATGAAAACCCTGAAGTAAGATGGTATTAAAATAAAACCAAAAGCGCTATTGAAATTTTTCATCCAGTTAAAAATTAATTATTCTACTAATTACATGTTTCAAAACAAAAGTAAAAAAATAAAATCTTAACGCAACCTTTTAAAAGTATTTGCACCTAATACATATAATTATTAAAAAAATAGTTTAAAATGAAAAAAATAATCTTACCCCTAATATTATTAATTGCTTCAATATCTTTTTACAACTGCGAATCCAATGCTATAAATGAGACAACAAACCCTATAATTGAAGACCCAAACCCAATAACAAATCTTTCATTTGAAGAGGCCTACACTTTTGAGGCAAATCTTTTAGGAGGACCTCATATTGGAATGACGAGTTCAACATCAGAAAATAGCTTATATATTTCATGTAGAGAAAATGAGTCCTCAGGGAATACAACTGAAGAAGAGATTTTTAAATTAAACCTAGACACAAATCAACTAACTAGAAAAAACACCTCTCCTGGTGGATTTATTACAAAACAATTAACCATTAGTAACAATCAACTTGTATCAATTGGTGGCACCGAATTAAAAACCTACGACTTAAACATCGTTGATGAACCTTCAAGTAGAAGTTACTTTGGTATAGATGCAAAAAACCCATATTTCACTCTAAGTAAGTTTGGAATTGCAACGGACAATGGAAACACCTACATAATAGGAGGGTATCGACCTGATACCTCAACGAAAGAAAATAAAAAAATTTACAAACTAAATATTAATTCTGAAGAACTATTTGAAGAAATTATTGACACTCCTGAAACTATGATTGGAGCCAGTGCTGCAGTAGTAAATGAAAAAATATATGTCTTTGGAGGTGCTTTGTATGAAGATTTTCAGGCAACAAATAAAATTTATATTTATCCTTTAGATAATTCATTAAATTATGAAGAACTTAGTATGACCGCAGCAGCAGATGTTACTTATGTTCATAAATATGGAGAGATCATACTAATAGCTGGACATAAAGGGCTTTATGCGGATGATAAAACTTCTTTTATTGGTACATTTGACCCTAGTACAAATATTTTTAAAGAAATTGAAACTAATTTAGATTCCGAAGGAGGCCTAAAAGCCATTCATCAAATGATGGTGAAAGACGATAAAATAAATATTTTATTTGGCAGTCCAGGTAATGGCCAAAATGTACAATCTGAATGGTCAATTCTAACAGCAAGTTTAAAATAAATATGCACAAAACAACACATGAAAGAGAGTTGTATTTTTTTTTGAAGAGAACTTCTATTTATTTCAAATAATTGATACTAAATTAAGTAAACCACTTATTAATCTTAATAAAAATCAGTTATAGATATAGAAGTTCTCATACAAAAATGTTGCCGTCAAAATTTAAGTGCACAAACCAAAATTTATAGCTTGTTTGCTGATAAACTCTTCAGAGTATGCCTAAAATATTCTAAAAATCAGCAAGATGCACAAGACACACTGCAAGATAGTTTTATAATGATATTTAAAGATATTTCAAAATTTAAAAACAAAGGTTCTTTTGAAGGATGGTTAAAAAGAGTTACTGTAAATGTAGCTCTTCAAAAATTCAGAAATCAATCTATATTGCAATTTGACTCAATAGAAAATTTTCAAATACCTGAAGAAGATGTCTTTGTAAATATTGATGAAAAAAATATAAATCTTGATTATCTATTATCTTTAATTAAAGAACTGCCTCCTAAATATCAAATAGTTTTTAACCTATATGTTTTAGATGGATATTCTCATCAAGAAATTTCTGAGCTACTCAAAATATCTATAGGTACATCAAAATCTAATCTTTATAGAGCGCGAAAAATATTACAAAAAAAAATAAATGATGAATCTGAAATAAATAAATTATGCAGATTAGCTTAGACAAATTATTCCAAAAAAAAATACAAACTTCTGAAGTTAATCTACCTTCTGAAGTTTGGATTGCTATTGAGACTAAGTTAAGAAAAAGAAGACGAGTGCGTATTTTTTGGTCAGTTTTTGGAATCAGTTTTGTAATATTAATAATTTCTATATTAGTGTTTTATCCTCCTAAAAAAGAGTTACCAATAAATTTTCACAAGAACACAAATTTAAAAGAATTGAAGGATGAACAAGTTAAAACTAAAAAGAAAAGCAACTTAATAAAAGACTTAAAAAATAAAAAAACCAAGAAAATATTTTCCCCAGTTTCAAATATTTCAGTTGAAAAGAGATCTGAATTATCAAATAGCCAAAACTATAATACAATAAAAACAAAGGATAATAATAAATTAGAATCAAATCGCCATAAAAAAGCATATGATTATAATAAAACAGAAGAAATTCTAAAAGATGATAGTTTTCAAAAAGATAAAAAAAGTATTTCGGTTAAGAAAAAAATAAATAAAATTGATTCTTTAGCACATAAGCGTAAAAAAGATTCGTTACCTGTTAAAAATGAAAAAAAATGGATTGTTACACCAGTTTTTGGCTTTTCAAATTCAGGTCGATTTACAAAAAACAGCTCAGTGATCGATAGTCGTTTTGATGATAATCCATCATCTGGCTTAATTTCAAAATTGTTTGGATATAAAATTGGATTTAAACTATCGGATAAGGTTTATTTACAAACAGGAATTATATCAAAAGAGCTTAGCTTCATTACAAAGGAATTATTTCTTAAGGGAATTAAAGGAAATAATAGTTTATTAAATGTAAATTATGATCCTGACGTTCTTATTAGGTTTTCAAACAACAACCGAAACCTCCCTGGTGAACCTGAGGCTCAAAAATCAGATTTAATCCAAACAATTGGATACTTAGAATTGCCAATTGAAATTAAATACAGACTCTATAACAAATCAAAATTCAGAACTAATTTTATTGGGGGTTTAAGTTTATTATACTTAAACAAAAACGAAATTCTTGCAAAAACAGATTTATTTACTAAAAAAATTGCGACAGCAAATAATTTATCAACTTACAGTGTTAGTTTTAATATCGGATTAGATATTGATTATAATTTATCTAGACGATTTGTTTTTAATACGGCTATAATGTTTAAAAAACATTACCAAACTTATAATAGGTATAGCGACAAAACAGCACCTTTTGTAATAGGCATGCACACCGGAATAGGCTATAGGTTTTAATACTTTAGAAGTATAGAGCGATTAAAAATCTAATATATCTCAAACCTTCCTGTAGCTGATTCCAGTTTTACAGTATATACTCCTTTTGGCAAATAATACTTTCCGTTTTTAGCATTTTTTAAAGCACTCTCTTTGTATTTACTAACAAAAGCTTTTCTACCTTTTTTAGAGAAAGAAACATCATATAAAACTTCATTAAAACCTTTATCTGCGTCCACAGAGATTGAATTTACTTTTATATCGTTAGAAAAAACATCAACAATAACTTTTTTCGTTTCATTTGAGTAGAAAGAAATATTTATTTCGGGAATATTCGGAGGAGACCAGTTACCTCTAGAGCTTCCCCAATTGTTGCTTTTTCTTATCGAATTAATTGCAAAAAAATGTGCTGATTTTTCGGCTAAATCATCCGTAAGCAATTGTAAAGGAGCAATGTTTGCTTTGTATAAACTTCGTCCATGAGTGCCAATAATTAAATGTTTTGCTGTAGGCTGAATCACTAAATCATGCACAGCCACATTCGGTAAATTCCTTGAAAAAACTTCCCAAGAGTTCCCTTTATTAAAAGAAACATACAGCCCATTATCTGTGCCAACATACAACATGTTTTTGTTTACAGGGTCTTCCTTAATTACATTTACTGAAGCTATTGGAATTGCGTTTCCAATATTTTTCCAAGTTTGTCCAAAATCATCAGACATAAAAATATATGGTGTAAAATCATCAAATCTGTAACCGTTTAAACTTATATAAACGCGTTCTTTTTTATGTGATGAGGCTACAATTCTAGAAACCCATAAATCTTTTGGAAATGAATTTGAAATCTTTGACCAAGAACCTCCACCGTTTTTAGAAATATGCACTAATCCATCATCTGAGCCTGCATATAATAATCCAAATTGAAACGGACTTTCAGAAATAGTAGTTAAGGTTCCATAAGCTACATTCCCTTTTTTCCCGCCAGATGATAAATCTCCCGAAATAGTTTCCCAAGTATGTCCTTGATTTAAACTTCTGTGTAATTTATTACCTCCTAAATATAAAATATCTTGATTGTGTTTTGATAAATGAATGGGTGTTTGCCAATTAAATCTATACGGGGCTTCTCCTAAAGAATGTTTGGGCTGAATATATGTTCTTTTTCCTGATGCTCTATCAATTCGAAAATAATTTCCAAATTGATATCCTGTATACACAATATTTGGATTTCTATCATCTACTTGCACTTGCATTCCATCACCTCCCATAATAGATTCATAGGGATTTTGCCCTGTTTGATGCCAACGTTTGTTGATTTTAGCATCATGTGATGCTGTCCAAACACCGTTGTCTTGCAATCCTCCATATACCTTGTAATTTTTCTGATTATCTGCATACACAGAATAAAATTGTCCAACAGCAGGACTATTTAATTTTATCCAACTGTCCCCATCATCATAAGACATGTTTAAACCTCCATCATTTCCATTTAAAATATGTCCAGATTTCTTTGGGTTTACCCATAAAGCTTGATGATCTGAATGTACATTTTCTCTACTAATTGATTTAAATGTTTTTCCTCCATTTTTCGATTTTAAAATTGGAACTCCCATTACATAAATTCCATTTTCATCTTGATAATCTACTCTAATTTCACCAAAATAATATCCATAAGAATAATACAACCCATCTAAATAATCTTCATGCGTTTTTTTCCAAGACGCTCCTCCATCTATAGTTTTAAAAACTTCTGCTCCAACAACAGGGGTGTCAAATAACAAAGAATTTGCGTCTTCTAAATATTTGGCTAAATCTATTGGCTTTACAGAACCAACTCTCACCATTTGTTTTACATTCTCTGCTCTGTATTTTTCCTGAAATCCGTTGTTTTTTAAATATGAGTTTAACTTTTTATCTGTAAGATTTAAGAATGTTCCAGCAGACATTGTTTTAAAATCTTCTTTCGTTAAAGTACTTGAAGGTTTTTTGTTTGTATTTCCCTTTCTTCTAAACTGGCTATCATGCAAAGCATAAACAATATTTTCATTAAAAACAGCCAACCCAATTCTACCAACTCCATCTCCCATTGGAAAACCACTTTTATCTGAAACTTTTACCCAAGAATCTCCAGCATCTGTACTTTTATAAATGGCCGATTTGCTTCCATTTCCATGAAAATTCCATGCTTTACGATTTCTTTCCCAAGAAGCAGCATAAAGAGTCTCAAAGTTATTTGGGGCGGGCTGTACGTCAATTATACCTGTATTTTCATCAATAAACAAAGTTTTAGTCCATGTTTCTCCTCCATCCGTAGTTTTGAAAATTCCTCTTTCTTTATTCGAAGAATATAAATGACCAATAACTCCAATTACTACTTCATCTGTATTCTTTGGATTAATAAGAATTCTACTAATGTGGTGAGAATCTAACAAACCTACATTGTTCCAAGTTTTACCTTTATCTATAGATTTTAAAACACCTATTCCTGCATAAGACGAGCGAGAAGAATTTTTTTCACCAGTACCAACCCAAATTGTTCCGGAGCTCCAATCTATAGCGATATCTCCTACGTTTTGTGTTGCCGAACTATCTAAAACTGGTGTAAAAGTTGTTCCATTATTCTTTGTATACCACAAGCCTCCAGAGGCATAACCCACATAAAATTCCATGGTATTATTTGGGTTTACATCAATATCTGCAACACGTCCACTCATTATAGTTGGACCTATATTTGTAAAGTTGACGTTTTTTACTAGAGACGTTTTTTCTAAAATTTCTTTCTCTTTAAGAGCCTTTTCAATTAAAACAGCACTTTTAGCTGTTTGTTGCGCAATTAAAATACCGCTGAATAAAAAAAGTAAATACTGTATAATTTTTTTCATGTTTTGTTTATTGAATTAATAAGTTTATCAAAAGGATTAGAATACTTCTCTAATGGGCCTAAGTGATAAAAAAAATATTTTATTTTTTTTCACTAAATTAGCAATAATTAATCAATTAAATTTTTTGGGGAAATGGGAATCGTATATACAATAATTATTGGTGCTATTTGTGGATATATCGCTGATGCTCTTATGAAAAACAATGGCTATGGTTTAGTCATAAATATTATCATAGGTATTGCTGGTAGTTATATTGGAGGTTGGGCTTTTGCTCAATTAGGATTGACCATTAATGTTGGCCATACTATTCTAAATCAGATTATTATTGGTGCTGTTGGCGCTATTATTATTTTATTTATTCTTGGGCTTATTAGGGGAGGAAGAAATAGAGGAAGAAGAAATCGTTAATTTAAGCGAACTAAAAAAAATTAAAAGATGCTGAAGGGCATCTTATTTTTTGATGGTAAATTTCATGAAATAATATAAAGTGCATATTACAGACTCTTAACAATTAATCAATGTACATTTGCATTTCTATACAGAACAGAAAGAATTTCTTAAATATTATAAATGTCATTTAAAGACCTAGGTTTATCGGATGCTTTAGTGAAAGCAGTTCACGAAAAAGGATACACAGTTCCTTCTCCAATTCAACAAAAAGCAATTCCTCATATTTTAGAAGGAAAAGATATATTAGCTTCTGCACAAACAGGAACAGGAAAAACTGCAGGTTTTACTTTACCTGTTTTGCAGCATTTAGTAGCAACAAAGCACCCAAAATATAGACCTTTACGTGCACTCGTTTTAACCCCAACAAGAGAATTGGCCGCACAAGTACATGATAATATTAGAGAATACAGTAAATATGTTGACATAAGATCTGCTGTTGTTTTTGGTGGTGTAAAAGCAAAACCTCAAATTGCAACCTTAAGAAGTGGTGTAGATATCTTGGTAGCAACTCCGGGTAGATTATTGGACTTACACGATCAAAAAGCAGTTTCATTTAAGCGTGTTGAGGTTTTAATTCTCGACGAGGCAGATAGAATGTTAGATATGGGTTTTGTTAGAGATATTAACAAAATCATTAGCTTTATGCCTACAAAGCGCCAGAACTTACTATTCTCTGCCACTTTTTCTAATGATATCAAAAAGTTAGCTTCAGGAATTTTAAGAAATCCTGTTTCTGTAGAAACGGCTCCACAAAATTCAACAGCAAAAAAAGTAACACACAAGGTTTATAAGGTTGATAAAAGCAAAAAAACAGCGTTTACTATTAAGTTAATAAAAGACGGAAATTGGAACCAAGTTTTAATCTTTACAAGAACAAAACATGGTGCTAATAAATTAACTGAAAAACTAGTAAAAGCTGGAATTTCTGCTGCCGCAATTCACGGGAATAAAAGTCAAGGTGCTAGAACAAAAGCCTTAAAGAATTTTAAGGATAATACAATCAAAATTTTAGTTGCCACAGATATTGCAGCACGTGGTTTAGATATTCCTTTATTACCTCACGTTATTAATTTTGAGCTACCAAATGTACCAGAAGATTACGTTCATAGAATTGGTAGAACAGGAAGAGCAGGAGCGGCAGGAGAAGCAATTTCTTTGGTGTGTAGTGAAGAAAGTGAATACCAAAGTGAAATAGAAAAATTACTAAAAGAGAAATTAAAATCTACGATTGTAGAAGGTTTTGAACCAACAGATACAGCTCCTCCTAAAAGAGCAGCTTCACAGAGCAAAGGTTCTTTTGGGAAGAAAAATAAATCAAGAAATTCAAATTCACCGAAAGCAAATAAAACAAAAAGTAAAGCATATTTTAGAGAGAACAAATCGGCGGATACTACTTCGGGAAGAGGAAGAACTGGAGCACCTAAAAAGAAACGTTACTAAAAAAATACTGCAAGGTTAAAAAACAGTTTAGGCCAGCGTAATTTCAAAGTTAATAGCAATAGAAATATTATTACCTTTGTATTTCAACATAAATACAGCTGTATGAAATACGATAAAATTAACTCACAATTATTTATAAAAAATCGCAAAAACTTTGCTTCAGCAATGAAGCCAAATAGTTTAGCGATTTTTAATTCTAATGATATTTATCCAATAAGTGCAGATAGTACTATTCCTTTTGAACAGCACACAGATATTTTATATTTAAGCGGCGTAAATCAAGAAGAAAGTGTTCTGGTATTGTTTCCTGATTGTCCTAATGAAAACCTGCGAGAAATTTTATTTGTAAGAGAAACCAATGATCACATTGCTGTTTGGGAGGGTGAAAAATTAACAAAAGAAGCGGCTTTTGAAACATCCGGTATTAAAACAGTTTACTGGTTGCAAGATTTAGAGAAAGTGTTTTTCGAAATGTCTTGTTACTGTGATACTTTTTACATCAATACCAATGAACACTATAGAGCCAATGTAGAAACAGAAACGCGTGAAGATCGTTTTACAAAATGGTTGCTAGCAAAATATCCTGCACATTCTGTAGCAAAAAGTAATCCTATTTTGCAACGTCTGCGCGCTGTAAAAGATCCAATTGAATTAGACTTAATGCAACAGGCTTGTAATATAACAGAGAAAGGGTTTCGTAGAATTTTAAAATTTATAAAACCAGCTGTTTGGGAATATGAAATTGAAGCAGAATTATTGCATGAATTTGTTAGAAACCGTTCAAAAGGATTTGCTTACACGCCAATTATTGCTTCAGGGAATAACGCAAATGTATTACACTATATAGAAAATAATCAACAATGTAAGGCTGATGATTTAATCTTATTGGATGTTGCCGCAGAATATGCGACTTACAAAAGTGATTTAACGAGAACAGTGCCTGTTTCTGGTAAATTTTCTGACAGACAAAAAGCAGTTTACAATGCTGTAAATCACGTAAAAAAAGAAGCTACAAAAATGCTACTTCCAGGAACTTTATGGAAAGAATATCATGTAGAAGTTGGCAAAATAATGACCTCAGAATTACTTAAATTAGGTTTAATAGACAAAGCTGATGTTCAAAATGAAGATAAAGATTGGCCTGCTTATAAAAAATATTTCATGCACGGAACTTCCCACCACATTGGTTTAGACACCCATGATTATGGCTTATTACACGAACCAATGCAAGCAAATAATGTGTTTACTGTAGAGCCTGGAATTTATATACCTAAAGAAGGTTTTGGAATTCGTTTAGAAGATGATGTTGTAATTCAAGAAAAAGGGGAACCTTTTAATTTAATGGGTAATATTCCTATTGAAGCAGCTGAAATTGAAGACATTATGCAAGGTTAAACTTGAAATATACATACTTAAAAAACGAGTTATACAACTCGTTTTTTTTATGCTAACGAATTTATAAAACCAATCGTTTTGGTATTAAAAGTTTCTGGTTGCTCTACGTTTACAACATGACCACAATTATCAATTACAAAAAGGGATGAGGTAACATGTTTAGAAACAATATTTTTTATTGAGGGTAAAAACAAATGATCCTCTGCCCCCATAACATATAATGTGGGAATCTTAATATCTTTTGTTCTAAAAAATCGCAGCAACGGATTAATTTCTGAAGTCAATTTAAACCATCGTAAAAATTCTTTTTGATATAATTTCTTCGCTTCATTTACAAACAATAATCTCGACTTTTTATGATTTCTCTTAGGCATAATAATAAATGCAAAGAGTTTATATAAAAGCATATAAGGAACCACCGATTTAAAAATATTACCCACTTTCATTAAAACTTGAGAGCGAAAATTCATCTTTATAATGGCACCACCCATAATCATACTTTGCACCAAATCAGGTCTTTTCTCAGCTAAATTCCGAATCAAAATTGTGCCCAAAGAGATTCCAATAAAATGAGATTTTTCTATTTTAATATGGTCAATAACCTCAACAATATCTGAAGTAATAGAATCAAAAGTATACTTTGTTTTAAAGGTATCTTTTAGCTTTGGCTTGCTATTTCCGTGACCTCGTAAATCTAAGATTAAAACATTAAAATGTTTTTTAAAATCGCGCACCTGTTTGTACCAAATAGAACTACTGCCTCCTGCTCCGTGAACAAAAGTTACCCACTTTGTGGATGTTTTATGAGAATAAGAATAGTAATTTAACAAGTGCCTTTTGTCTAATTTTGTAATTAATCTTTACAAAAATAAGGCTTTTAATTTTATAAAGACTTAAACACCAATTTGAAGGTTAATTAATTTAAAATAAGAAACCTATTCTCCTTTTTTTCAATTTTTCGTAAATTACCTACAGAATAAAATCTAATTCTGAAAAAAGTAAAAAAATGAAATTTAATTACGAAAAAGAACTTGAAAAATTACACATAGAACTAGTACACATGCAAGAATGGGTAAAAAAAGAAGGTTTAAAAGTGGTTGTTATTTTCGAAGGTAGAGATGCTTCTGGAAAAGGTGGCACAATTAAACGTTTTACAGAGCCTTTAAACCCTAGAATCTGTAAAGTGGTTGCTTTGGGCGTGCCTACAGAGAGAGAGAAAACACAATGGTATTTTCAAAGGTATGTGCAATATTTACCCGCTGCTGGCGAAATTGCACTTTTTGATAGAAGTTGGTACAATAGAGCAGGTGTAGAAAAAGTAATGGGGTTTTGTACAAATGATGAATATGATGAGTTTTTACGTTCTTGTCCCGAATTTGAACGCATGTTAGTTAGGTCTGGAATAATCGTTTTAAAATACTGGTTTTCGGTGAGTGATGAAGAACAAGAAAGACGTTTTAAAAATCGAATTTCTAATCCTTTAAAACGCTGGAAATTTAGTCCTATGGATTTAGAATCGCGCGCTAAATGGTTAGAATATTCTAAAGCTAAAGATCAAATGTTTGCACATACAGATACAAAACAAGTTCCTTGGTTTGTGGTAAATTCTGACAATAAAAAGAAAGCTAGGCTAAATTGTATTAGTCATGTTTTAAGCAAAATTCCCTATGAAAAATTAGATGTAAAACCTATAGAACTTCCTCCATTGCCAGATGGTAAAGGATACGTAAGACCTCCAATGGATTATCAAACTTTTGTGCCAGAGAAGTTTTAATAGCGCATTTTTATAAAATAAAGAAAAAGACAAACATTTCTGTTTGTCTTTTTTATTTTAACACAAGTTTAGTTCCTATATTTTTTTGCTGTTTTGTTTTTTGTAAACACAAATTTCAGAAATTTTAGACAACAATAAACTAAAAAAAGATTTTTGTGAGCATTAAAAAGTTACTTTTTCTGTATCAAATTCAACCCAACGAAAACCAGAAAAGCAGGAATTACCCAACCCAAACTAAATTCAGCTAGGGGAATTATACTTTTAATTCCTGTTAAGTTTTCTCTGGGTATGATGAATCCTAAAAAATCTGGAATACTAAAGATAAAGGTTACCAAAACCACCCCTCTAAAAACAAGTTTTGTACCATATTTATTTGGGACAATATTTAGTAAAATCAACACAATTGTAATTGGATATAAAAACATTAATGCGGGTACCGCTAATGTAATAATAAAATCTACTTGATAACTACCTACAATAATTCCGATTACAGAAGCAATTGCAGCTGTAGCAATGTAGGCTGTTTTAGAACCTTTAAAAATTCCTTTGATATAATCTGCTGTTCCTGTTACAATACCAACTGCAGTTGTAAAACATGCTAAAGCAACAGAAATACTTAAAAAAGCGGCTCCAAAATTACCCAACGTTTTTGTACCTAGTCCTGATAAAACTTCAATTCTTGTGGCGTTTTCTGCAAATGTTGCACTGAATAAAGATCCGCTTAAAATTAAACCTCCATAGACTAAAAACAAACCTGTTCCTGCAATAAATCCTGCTTTCGTTATCAGCTCTTTTTTTGCTTCAAAAGAAGTATGCCCTCTTAAGTTTAAAGAGATTATAATTACTGCACCAACAACGACACCTCCAATGGCATCAAAAGTTTGATAACCTTCTAAAATTCCGTCTACAAAAGGGGTTGTAAATGTTGATGAATTTACGGTTCCTGAAGAAGTAAAAATGGCAATTACAATAATTACCAATAGAATTAAAACAATAATTGGGGTTAAAAACTTACCAATTAAACTGATGATTTTAGAACGATTTACCGCAAAAATAAAGACCAATAAAAAGTAAATACTACTTGTTAGTAAAGAGCTTGTTCCAAAAAAAGGGTGAATTGCCATCTCATGTGTTACAGAAGCTGTTCTTGGTGAAGGAATTGCAATTGCAATTGTATAAATGAGTAAACAATAAACAGTGCTAAAAAACGGAGAAACTTTCTTCCCGAAATCGTATAAAGTCCCTTGCAGTTTTGCGTGTGCAAAAATTGCCAAAATAGGAATTGTTACGGCGGTTAGTACAAAACCAATAACAACAATCCACCAGTCTAAGCCTGATTTTACGCCTAAAGTGGGTGGTAAAATTAAATTTCCTGCGCCAAAAAAGAGCGAAAATAATGCAAAACCTGCAATCCAAATTTCTTTTTTCTTATTCAAAATTATTTAACTTTTTTAAGATTTAAGTCATGAAAATCGAAACTAAAATCTGTTATTGGTGCAATGTATTTCATTTTTGCGCTCGTTGCATTTCCTTTTTCATCAAAATAAAATTGCACAAATACATCTGCATCATAGCTTCTATTCTTCCATTTAGCAACAAAGGTTGTTTGATTGTATGGCAATAATTCACCAACTAAGTTCAAAGAACGTTCACATTTTATACTGTACGTTTTTCCATCATTAGAAATTATAATATTTCCAAACCAATCATCTTTATAAGTACCTACAATTTGGGATGCTTTTGGTACGTTTTTATTCGTTTTAGCAATTGCTGATTTCGTAAAAACTGCTGCTTTTATGCTATCATTATATTTTAAATAATTGGCGTTTTTAGTTCCATAGTTGTTTAACCAATCTCTATCTTCATACCCTAAATAGGTGTCTTTTATCGTATTTGTAATGGTATTAAATGCGCTTCCATTCATTTGATTGGTTAATACCACAATGGCTAAACCTAAATCAGGAATCATGGTAAACTGAGTTACTGTGCCAAGCAGACCTCCTGTATGATAAACTTGTTTGTAACCGCCTTTTACATCCGTTAAAAACCAACCTAAACCATACCCTCTAAAATTAGCACTATAACTGTCGTTTTTTCTAACTTTTAAAGGAGTCTGTAATTGCCATAATTCATGAAATTGTTTCGCGCTCAATAATCGTTTTCCATCTTTGGTAACGGCATCATTCATTAAAAAATTTGCCCAGGTAAGCATGTCATGTACGTTGCTCACAATGCCTCCAGCAGGATTTGCAGTTGCACTCCAATCATGCGGAATTTGAATCACTTTTCCTTCTGCTCTTGTGTGTGCGTCAATAATATTTGTTCTATCTGTAACCCTATTATAAGATGCTTTACTATGCGTCATTCCAACAGGATTCATTATTTTAGTTTCAATAAATTCTTCCCAAGAAAGACCACTTGCCCGTTTTAAAACTTCCCCTGCAATAATAAACATATTGTTATTATACGTAAACTCACTTCTAAATGAACTCACAGGTTTTAAATATTTTACATTCTTAATAACATCTTTAGATGTAAAATTATTTCCTTCAGGAAAAAACATCAAATCTCCTGCTCCTAAGCTCATTCCGCTTCTATGCGTTACCAAATCTCTCACAGTAAATTGCGCTGTTACCCAAGCATCATATAACTGAAATTCCGGAATGTGTTTTCTTACTTTATCATCCCAATTTAGCTTTCCTGCATCTACCAGCATCGCCAAAGCAAAACAAGTAAAGCCTTTGCTGTTAGAAGCAACACCAACCAGAGTGTTTTCGTTCATCTCTTTTTTGTTGGTTAAAGAACGAACGCCATGACCTTTTGCGTAAACAATTTTCCCGTCTTTTATAATTCCGACAGAAATTCCAGGAACGTCAAAAGTTTGTAAGGTCTCTTTTACCAAATTATCGAGCTGTTTGCCATCAATTTGTGCGTTTATAGATAAGGAAACTATAAATAGGACAAGAAGTGATACTTTTTTGAAAAACATAAGACTAGTTGTATTGAATTCACCTCAAATATAGTAAATAGTTTATGATGTTTTAAGTTTCTAAAAACGAATCAAATGGTATCTTTGTTTCTATGGTTTTAGCTTATAAAAACGCGGATATTTATTATACGGATCAAGGAAAAGGTACCGCTATAGTTCTGATTCATGGGTTTTTAGAGAATGCTAGCATGTGGAATGATATTGCTCCAGAACTTAGCAAAAGAAACAGAGTAATTACGGTTGATTTATTGGGTCATGGAAATTCTGATTGTTTAGGGTATCTCCATTCTATGGAATTGTTTGCAGAAACCATCAAAGCAGTAATAAAACATTTAAAAATTAGAAAGTATATTTTGGTTGGTCATTCTTTAGGAGGTTATATTTCTTTAGCGCTCGCCAAAACAAACCCTGTGCAAATAAAGGGGCTGTGTTTGGTAAATTCAACTTCTAATGAAGACCCTGAAGAACGCAAAAAACTAAGAACCAGAGCTAATAAAATGGCAAAAAATAATTTTGAAAGCATGGTAAAAATGTCAATTTCAAATTTATTTCATTCCAAAAACTTGTTAAAATTTAAAGACGAAATTGAAGCCGTAAAAAAGGAAGCTTTAAAAACTTCTATTCAAGGTTATATTGCTGCCAATGAAGGGATGAAAAATAGGGAAAACACCAATCATATTTTATTAGAAAGCAATTTTAAAAAGTTACTCATTATTGGCGAGAAAGATCCTGTTTTAGACTTTCAAACATCGCTAGAAGAAGCTAAAAATACCAATTCTGATTTTGTTGTTTATCCTGATGGACATATGAGTCATATTGAGAATACATCCGAATTGATTGCAACCTTAAAAAAATTTATAAAAAGTTGCTAAATATTTAATATTTTTAAAGCTCAAATCATTTTATTCCATGACAAAAAAAATGCTTTGCACAATCCTGTTCAGTGCCTGCTTCCTTGTGCATACTATTTCCGCTCAAACATCCATCAAAAAAGAGAATGATGCCTGGGTTTTATTGGTGGATGAAAATCCTTTTGAAGTGAAAGGAGTTACTTTTGGCTATGAAAATGATGTAGCAAATTATGACAAACATTTTAAAGATTTAAATTTTTTAGGAGTCAATACCATTAGAACTTGGGGTTCCGGAAAAAACACCAAAAAATTATTAGATGCTGCTCATAAACACCAAATAAAAGTTATGTTAGGTATATGGATGCGCCATGGAAGACCCGGTATGGAAGCAGATGATTCTTTTGATTATTTAGAGAATGAAAAAGGAAAAAAAGAGCTTTATGACGAGGCCATTAAAGTTGTTGAAACGTATAAAAACCATCCTGCAATTTTAACTTGGGGAGTAGGAAATGAGGTCTACTTAAACATGGCTACTGACCCTGAAAAAAAAGTGTATTCTAAACTATTAGAAACCATTTGTAAAAAGATAAAAGAACTTGATAAAAACCACCTTATTACCTCAGTAGAAGCCTGGACTTTTGGATTAGATTGGTGGCAAAAATATGTGCCTTCAATTGACATTTATGGGTTGAATAGTTATGGCGCTGGAGCTAGTTTTCTAACTTCAGAACTCGAAAAAAGAAAGATTGATAAACCTTATATAATTACTGAGTTTGGAGTTACGGGTGAATGGGACATTAAACAAGAAAAAAACGGCGTTAAAAAAGAACCTTCTGATTCACAAAAATATGATGCTATTGCAAAGGGATATATTAATTGGATTCAGAGTAAGCCTAATTGCTTAGGAGTGTATGTATTTAGTTTTGCTGACGGAAAAGATTTTATTGCTCCTTGGTTATTTACACATTACCAAGGTAATTATCGTCCACAATATTGGGCAATTAGAGAAGCATTTACCGAAAAAAAGCCGATAAATAATGTTCCTGAAATTCAAGAATTTACGTTGCCGGAAGGTGCTTTTAAAAGTGAAACTTGGGTACCTGTTTCTTTAAAAGTTTCTGACATTGAAAATGAAGCTTTACGTTTTAGTTTCTTTTACAATCAAAGAACAGGAAGCCGCAAGCGCAGAGATCAATTGAACAAACTCAATTTTAGAGGAAATTATACCAATGGCTTTCAGGTTAAATTACCAAAAGAGCATGGCGGTATTAAAGTATATGTAACCGTAAAAGACACCTATAATAATGTAGGTATTGCCTCCAACTCGATTCTCATTGAAGACGAAATCGCTAAACATAAAAAATTCTTGGTAGCCAAAGCAACGTTGCCTTTTTATGTCTATAAAGATGGGGAGAAAAACCCTTTTAGTCCAACTGCTTATATGGGGAATTACAAAGATATTGAGGTAGATTTACAGCACACAGAAGGGGTGCATTTTGGAAAAGCATCCTTAAGAATACGTTACAAAGAAGTATATAATTGGTATGGTTTAGGTTTTGTAGATCCGCCAAATAATTGGGGAGATAAGTTGGGTGGCTTCGATATTTCTGGAGCTACAACATTTAGTTTCTGGGCAAAAGCAAGTAAAAAAAAGGTGAAAGTTACCATTGGTTTTGGGTTAATTGGCAAAGACAAACCTTTTCCTGATTCTTCAAAAAAAGCTATTGAAATTAAACTTTCTACCAAATGGAAAAAGTATACGATTAAAACCGAAAAATTAGATCTTTCTTACATTAGATCTGGACTGGTACTCTTTTCTTCTGCGGATGGCACCGCACAAGATATTTTCTTAGATGATGTGGTTTTTGAGTAAATAAATACCCCATCAAAAAATAATGCGTGCTTAACTTTTTAAAAAACAATCAACTACCTTAAAGGTTTGATATAAAATATTCTATATAATTATTTTACCACAGTTTAAAAAAATAGCTTCAAATTGAAAAAAGAATACCTCTTTAAATCTGAAAGACTCGGATTTCGGAATTGGAATGAAAAGGACCTCACTGAATTTACGAAAATTAATGCTGATATGGCGGTGATGGAACATTTCCCAAAATCGCTAACGCATAAAGAAACCTCAGAATATATTGCAAGACTGCAAAACCATTATCAAGAAAATGGATATACCTACTTTGCAACTGAAATTTTAAAAACGGGAGAGTTCATCGGGTTTATTGGTTTAGCATACCAAGAATATAAAACTGATTTTACACCTGCAACTGATATTGGATGGCGATTGAAAAAAAATAGCTGGGGAAATGGATATGCAACCGAAGGTGCAAAAAAATGTCTTGAATTTGCGTTCAGTTCACTAAATTTAGATAGAATAATTTCAGTTTGTACGCAACAAAACAGCAAATCAGAAAGCGTTATGAAAAAAATAGGGATGCAAAAAGTTGGTGAGTTTAATCATCCAAAATTAAAAAAATATCCAAAACACCAAAAATGTATTTGCTACGAAATCAATAGGAATGTATGGCAAAACCTCACGTAAAAAACGTTCAATTAGTTTTGATATAAAATATTAAACGCTCATGTATCATTGTTTGGGCTTCATTACTTCGATCGAAAATCAAATTAACGCTTCTATAAATTGAGTAACAGTCGGTTGTATCATTGCTAAGAGAAACGATGTGGTAATCTGTTTTTTTTTTAGTTTTACTTCATGAAATTACTTTGATCATACTTCCCTCTGAATGCCCCAATATTTTGGTTATTCAGAAACTATCATAACAATAATTAACGAACCTAATGCTAGACAAGCTCACCGAAATATCCAAAAAAAAACCTAGTCTTTCTTTAAGCCATTCCAACCTTGCGCCTTTAATTCAATTTCTTGACCAGCTCTTGTAATTAAGTTTAAACCCTGATTTTCAGCAGTAACATGCCCTATAATAGAAAAATTTGGGTTCCCTTTTATATTGTCAAAATCAGCAATAGGCACTGTAAATAGCAATTCATAATCTTCACCACCGCTTAAAGCAACCATCGTAGAATCTAATTCAAATTCTTCACAGGTAGAAATAACTTGAGGGTCTAAAGGCAATTTATCTTCGTAGATTTTACAGCCTACTTTACTTTGTGTACAAATATGAAAAAGTTCTGAAGACAGTCCGTCAGAAATATCAATCATTGCCGTTGGCTTAATACTCAATTCTTTTAAAAAACCCGCAACATCATTTCGTGCTTCAGGTTTTAATTGACGTTCAATTAAATAGGTATAATTATCTAAATCTGGCTGATTGTTTGGGTCTACTTTAAAAACTTGCTTCTCTCTTTCTAAAACTTGTAGCCCTAAATAAGCGGCACCTAAATCACCAGTAACCACAATTAGATCGGTTTCTTTTGCGGTGTTTCTATACACAACATCTTCTTTGTTTGCTTTCCCAATGGCGGTAACAGAAATTAAAATTCCTTTGGTTGACGATGTTGTATCTCCGCCAATTAAATCTACTTTGTACGTTTCACACGCCAACTGAATCCCTGCATACAACTCTTCAATTGCTTCTAAAGGGAATCGATTAGAAACAGCAATAGAAACTGTAATTTGCTCTGCAACTCCGTTCATAGCATATACATCCGATAAATTAACCACTACGGCTTTGTAGCCTAAATGTTTTAACGGCATGTAACTTAAATCAAAATGTACGCCTTCTATTAACAAATCTGTGGTCACTAACGTTTGTTTTTCTGAGGCATCTAAAACAGCTGCGTCATCACCAACAGCTCTTACTGTTGACGAATTTTCAACCTTAAAATATTTTGTAATATGATCTATCAAACCAAACTCACCAAGTTCAGCTAACGATGTTTTTTGTGTGTTTTTATCTTCTAACATACTGCAAAGATAGGCACATTCTTAAATTTTATAGCGCATATTCAAAAGAGATGTATAACAACTTGAATTTAGTGGCAAATTAAAAGTATATGCATCGTAAAAAACTGATTTTCTTTTTGTTAACGAAAAGCTTCGCCTGTCAGACTATTTGTGAAACAATTTTGGTCTAAAAATATCTTAAAAATAAATTTTTTAATTTTTGGGGTGCTAAATTCTATTTAAAAAACAAGCTGGAATAAGAAAAAAAAATAACCACTTAAAAAAGTATAATGCTTTTACACTCCTTTTCCAAACTTTGGATAGTGGTTTTCAAATAACTGAATAGTTTAACTATTTTTAACTATTTTTAACTATTTTATCTATAAGTTAATCTTTAAATTTACATCTTAATAATTAAAATTAATTATGCTCAAGACATTTAAAACAATAATTTTTTTATTTTTATTTTCATTAGTCTTTTCTTGTTCTCCAGATGAAAAGGTTAATAATGATAGAGATGATGACCAAATAGTTAACTCTTCTGACAACTGCCCAGATACACAGAATGAAGACCAATTAGATTCAGATAATGACGGAATAGGAGATCTTTGTGATGATGATGATGACAATGATGGTGTTTTAGATACCGATGACAACTGTCCTTTAATTGCAAATCCTGCACAAACAGATGTAGATAATGACGGAAAAGGTGATACTTGCGACAATGATGACGATGATAGTGATAACGACGGTATAAAAGACAGTGAAGATAACTGTCCAAACATAGCAAACCCGAATCAAGAAGATGAAAATAATGACGGCATTGGTGACGCCTGTGCATCAACAAACAAATTTGTTTGTGAAAATGGAATTGCAAATGGGTACCCGTGTAATGATTATGATTTACTGTTAAATATACCTTTAGCTACTTTTTCTGCATCTGCGGGAAATGATTCTTGGGGCTGGACGGATGCTACAAATGGTAAAGAATACGCTATTATGGGGTTAAATAATGGTACCGCTTTTATAGATATTACAGATACCGAAAACCCTGTATACTTAGGTAAGTTACCTACAGCATCTGTTAATAGTAGCTGGAGGGATATTAAGGTTTATAAAGATCATGCTTTCATCGTCAGTGAAGCTTCTAATCACGGAATGCAAGTGTTTGATTTAACTAGATTAAGAAATGTTTCAAACACTCCGGCAACGTTTACAGCCGATACAAATTTCACTGAATTTGGAAAGGCTCATAATATTGTTATTAACGAAACGAGTGGTTATGCCTATATCGTAGGAGCAAGCGGAAATTCTACCTATGGCGGCGGTCCAATATTTATAAATATTCAAGACCCAAAAAACCCCGTTAGTGAAGGTGGTTTTAGTGAAGGAGGATATTCACATGATGCTCAAGTAATTACATACAATGGGCCCGATACAGATTATACTGGAAAAGAAATTTTAATTGGTAGTAATGAAAATGAAGTAGTAATAGCAGATATTACGGATAAAACAACACCAACCATAATTTCTACAATTAGTTATTCTAATGTAGCCTATGCGCATCAAGGGTGGTTTACTGAAGATTTAAAATATTTTATCTTAGGAGATGAATTAGATGAAAGAGATTTTGGAAATAATACAAGATCCATCATTTTTGATTTTACAGACTTAGACAATCCGTCGCATCATTTCGATTATTTTGGTAATACAGCAGCCATAGACCACAATGGATATGTAAAAGAGAATATTTATTATCAAGCAAATTATACCGCTGGTGTAAGAATGATTGATGTCTCGAATGGAGATAACAAAGATTTTAATGAAGTTGGATTTTTTGACACGTACCCAAATAACAATAATACAGCATTTAATGGTGTTTGGAATGTGTATCCTTATTTTCCGAGTGGAAATATTATTATTAGTGATATCGACAATGGTTTTTTTGTAATTAAAAAAAGTAACCCATAAAAAATGACTAAATATTGGGTAGTTCTTTGTTTCTTTATTCTTTTCAGCTGCTCTAAAAAAGACGTGTTCGGTATCCCTGAGGTAATTGAAACAACCATTAAATTAGACTTTGTTGAAACTTTGGGTGGCTCTAAAAATGAAGCCTTTTCTTCTATAAAAAAAACGACAGATGGTGGTTATATTATTGTTGGTTTTACGCAGAGTAACGATTTTGATTTCGATTCAAAAACAAATGAATCTTTTGACTATTTAGTTGCAAAGTTTTCTTTCGACAACACCCTAGAGTGGCAAAAAACTTTTGGTGGCTCAGAAGATGATAGAGCCGCAGACATTGTACAAACCTTAGATGGTGGTTTTGCTGTTTTAGGGTACAGTAAAAGTTCAGATATAGATGTTTCAGCAAATGCAGGTGCTCAAGATTTTTGGTTGTTAAAAATTTCTTCTTCAGGAAGCCTTCTTTGGGAAAAAACATTCGGGTTTTCTGGCGCCGATTTTGGTACTGCTTTGTTAGCGACAAAAGACGGTGGGTTTCTTATAACTGGTGTCTTAGATGTTTCTAGTTCTGGCGGAGAGGGAAACGCAAAGTCAACTGCAGTAAACCATTCTGGTGGAGATTATTGGGTGATAAAAACAGACCTTACTGGCAATTTAGAATGGAGCCGGTTTTTTGGCGGCTCATTTACAGAAATACCACTAGGAATTGTCGAAACTGACGATCATAATTTTATAATAGCGGGCTCATCAGACAGTGATGACTTTAATATTTCAAATAATCTAGGAACCTATGATTTTTGGATTATAAAAATAGCCCCTACAGGAAGTTTAATTTGGGAAAAAAGTTTTGGTGGGTCTGAAATTGACGAAGCCAGAGCAATTACAACTTCAAGTGATGGTAATTTTATGGTGGTTGGCGATACTAGAAGTTTAGATATAGATGTTTCTGAAAATAATGGTGCCGCAGATGTTTGGATTGTAAAATTTTCTGCAGAAGGAAGTTTGATTTGGGAAAAAACGATTGGAGGAACAAGTTTTGATACTGCAAGAGCTATCTATAAAACGCAAGACAACGGCTTTTTAATCGCAGGAAGCTCTCGAAGTTTAGATAATGATTTTGAAAATAATGGACAAAATGATGCGCTCATTTTAAAAATTGATAGCAACGGAAGCCTTTTATGGCAAAAAACAATTGGTGGGTCACAAATAGATTTTTTATATGGGATTACTGAGTTGAATAATAAGGCAATTATCGCTGTTGGTGAAAGTAGTAGTTCAGACCAAGATATTAGAGAAAATAAAGGGTTTACAGATGCGTTAATAATTCAAATGAAATAAGAAATGAAAAATATCATTACTTTTCTATGTATCTTACTAGTCGCCTTTTCTTCTTGTACAGAAGAGGAAGAAAATAGAACAATAACCTTAAATTTCTCTCATCATTGGGATGGAACAATAATTACCAATCAAGATTTTAACCAACTAAAATTTATAAATGCAAATGGCAACAAAGTAAGTATTGAAAGATTACGTTACCTCATTTCAAATATTAGTTTGGCAGGCTCAAAAAACTATCATTTGATAGATTTTACTGAAAATTCTGGAACTTCCATCTCAATTACGGACTTTACTGACGGCGTTTACGACCTCTCATTTAGGTTTGGTTTTTCAGATGAAGATAACAAAGACGGTATCTATCCTGATTTAAACACTGTAAGTTTTAATGTTCCGGGTATGTTGGGTGGTGGTTATCATTATATGCAATTTGATGGAAAATATGAAGATAATAACGATCAAGAAGCTGGTTTTAATTACCACGCCATTAGAGCTGTGGATAGAAATGACCCAACTAATTTAAAATTTGAAGACACCTCTTTTGAAGTAAGTTTAGGAACGGTAGAAATTACAAATAATGCAGACATTACAATTAAAATGAATCTTGCAGAATGGTTTAAAAATCCAAACACTTGGAATTTAAACGAATTGAACACCGTTTTAATGCCGAATTTTGAAGCTCAACAAATGATGAGTATGAATGGAAAATCCGTATTTAGTTTGGGGAAAGTAAATCAATAAAAATCTATCTTTCCTAATAATTCATAAAAATATAATCTATCCAGCAATAAATAGATTGCTCCATTTCTCGGAATGATAGTCAAGTAAAAATGAAAAAACGATACCTATTTCTTATTTCCTTATTTCTTTTGATGAACTGCGCATCAAAAGAAGAAGAAATCTACACCCCAATTCCTTACAGTTTAGAAATTCCCATCCTTTTTGCAGACAAATTAATTGCGCCTATAATTCCTGCGGACAATCCTTTAACGCAAGAAGGCGTTGCTTTGGGTAAAAAATTATTCTTTGACACCATATTATCTGGAGACGAGACACAATCTTGTGCCTCTTGCCACGATCCAAAGAAATCATTTACCGACCAACAACAATTTAGCAATGGAGTTAACGATAATTTAGGAACAAGAAACGCAATGCCTTTATTTAATTTAGCATGGAATTTTGACGAACGCTTTGCTTGGGATGGAAAAGAATTTAGTTTAGAAAAACAGGCTTTAGAACCTGTTTCTAATCCTATAGAAATGCATGGAAATTGGGAAAATATTACTAAAAAATTACAAAATAATTTAGAATATAAAGACCTGTTTTTAAGAGCATTTGGCACCTCCATAATCGATTCTACACTAGTTACTAAAGCCATTGCTCAGTTTGAAAGAACACTGATTTCGGGCAACTCTAAATTCGACAAATACTTGCGTGGTGAAATAAATTTAACTCCAGAAGAACAAAACGGATTTGATGTTTTTATGGACGAATCAAAAGGAGATTGTTTTCATTGTCACGGCAGTGATAATAATCCTATCTGGTCGGATAATAAGTTTCATAATAATGGTTTAGACAATGTTTTTGTAGACCTAGGTCTTGGAAAAATTACAGGAGACCCAAAGGATAATGGCAAATTCAAATCACCTTCCATTAGAAATTTAGCCTTCACCGCGCCTTATATGCATGATGGAAGGTTTGCAACTTTAGAAGAAGTAATCAATCATTATTCCGAAGGGTTGAAAAGATCCCCTACAATAGACCCACTTATGAAAAAGGTCGATGAAGGCGGTGTCCACTTATCAACCCAAGATAAATCTAACTTAAAAGCCTTTTTACAAACACTTTCTGATTATGATTTTATAAACAACCCCACGTTTCAGAGGTAATCAATAAAACCAATCAAGTTATTGAATATCGGAATGAAAGTTCTTCGTTTTTCTTCGACTTATATCGTATATTTGCACTCAATTTAGATTTAATCTATTTAAACATATGATAAAAGTTTCAGACACAGCAAAGAAGAAGGTCGTAGAATTAATGACTGACGATGGCTTTAACTCAGAAACCGATTTTGTAAGAGTTGGCGTAAAAAGTGGTGGTTGCTCAGGCCTATCCTACGATTTAACTTTTGATAAAAATCAACAAGAAAACGATAAGGTTTTTGAAGAAAATGATATAAAAATCGTTGTTGACAAAAAGAGTTTTTTATATTTAGTTGGGACTACTCTAGAATTTTCTGGAGGTTTAAACGGAAAAGGTTTTGTTTTTAATAATCCAAACGCAAATAGAACTTGTGGTTGTGGAGAAAGTTTTTCACTTTAAAGACATCCATTTCAACTTCCCAAAAGGAAGGAAGTAAAAAGAAAAATTATGAGTAAGTATACGGAAGACGATTTAAAAGAAGAATTAAAAACCAAAGAATATGAATATGGTTTTTATACAGATATAGAGAGTGAGACTTTTGCCAAGGGTTTAAATGAAGATGTAGTTCGTGCCATTTCTAAAAAGAAAAACGAACCAGGATGGATGACTGAATGGCGCCTAGAAGCTTACAGAGTTTGGGAACAAATGGAAGAGCCAGAATGGGCAAATGTGCAGTACACGAAACCAAAATTTCAAGATATTGCTTACTATTCTGCGCCCAAAGAAAAACCAAAATTAAATAGTTTAGATGAAGTAGATCCAGAATTACTAGATACTTTTAAACGTTTAGGGATTTCTTTAGATGAACAAAAAAAACTAGCAAATGTTGCTGTAGATATTGTAATGGATTCTGTTTCTGTTGCAACTACTTTTAAGAAAACACTCGGCGAAAAAGGGATTATTTTTATGCCTATTTCTGAAGCAATTCAAGAACATCCAGAATTAGTAAGAAAATATTTAGGCACTGTTGTACCAACCACAGACAACTTTTATGCAGCATTAAATTCAGCAGTTTTTTCTGATGGATCTTTCTGTTACATTCCAAAAGGAGTTCGTTGTCCGATGGAATTATCAACCTATTTTAGAATTAATGAAGGAGGAACAGGCCAGTTTGAAAGAACGCTTGTAGTTGCAGATAAAGGTAGTTATGTTTCTTATTTAGAAGGCTGTACAGCGCCAAGTAGAGATGAAAATCAACTACACGCAGCGGTTGTAGAACTCATAGCTATGGACGACGCAGAAATTAAATATTCTACTGTGCAAAACTGGTATCCTGGAAACAAAGAAGGAAAAGGTGGTGTTTATAATTTTGTAACCAAAAGAGGTTTGTGTGAAACAAATGCTAAAATTTCTTGGACACAAGTAGAAACAGGCTCTGCAATAACTTGGAAATACCCAAGTTGTATTTTAAAGGGAAACAATTCTATTGGAGAATTTTATTCGATTGCAGTAACAAATAATCATCAACAAGCAGATACAGGAACCAAAATGATTCATTTGGGAAAAAACACCAAATCAACTATTATTTCTAAAGGAATATCTGCAGGTAAATCACAAAATTCATATAGAGGGTTAGTGCAAATAAATGCAAGAGCAGAAAACGCTCGTAACTTTTCACAATGTGATTCTTTGTTAATGGGAAATGAATGTGGAGCACACACTTTTCCATACATTGAAGTTAAAAATAAATCTGCACAAATAGAGCATGAAGCAACTACCAGTAAAATTGGTGAAGAGCAGTTATTTTATTGCAATCAACGTGGAATTGACACTGAAAAAGCAATCGCTCTAATTGTAAACGGATTTAGTAAAGAAGTTTTAAATAAACTTCCAATGGAATTTGCTGTAGAAGCTCAAAAATTATTAGAAATTAGTTTAGAAGGGTCAGTAGGTTAAAATTCTGTGAATTGTAATTGTGGGATTACATAATAGTTGCTCGAATAAACAAATAAAAAGTTTTAAAAAAATAAGATATTTATATCATGTTAAAAATCAACAATTTACACGCCTCAATAGAAGATAAGTCTATTTTAAAGGGATTAAATTTAGAAGTTAAAGCTGGTGAAGTCCATGCAATAATGGGCCCAAATGGAGCAGGAAAGAGCACCTTAGCCAATATCATTGCAGGTAAAGAAGAGTATGAGGTTACCGATGGAATTATAGAGTTAAATGGTGAAGATATTAGTGAGCTTGCGCCAGAAGAAAGAGCACACAAAGGGGTGTTTTTATCATTTCAATACCCTGTAGAAATTCCTGGAGTTTCTGTAACGAACTTTATAAAAACTGCTATTAACGAAACTCGTAAAGCAAAAGGTTTAGAAGACATGCCTGCAAAAGACATGTTAAAAATGATTCGTGAGAAATCAGAATTATTAGAAATAGATCGTAAATTTTTGTCTCGTTCTTTAAATGAAGGGTTTTCTGGTGGAGAAAAAAAACGTAATGAAATCTTTCAAATGGCCATGTTAGAACCAAAATTAGCCATCTTAGATGAAACGGATTCTGGTTTAGATATTGATGCTTTGAGAATTGTTGCAAACGGTGTAAACAAATTAAAATCTGAGGACAACGCAGTTATTGTAATAACGCATTATCAACGTTTATTAGATTACATTATTCCTGATTTTGTGCACGTTTTACATGATGGAAAAATCGTAAAATCTGGTGATGCTTCTCTGGCTTTAGAGTTAGAGGCAAAAGGGTATGATTGGATTAAGCAAGAACTTGTTTAAAATTAGTTTACAGTAACAATGAACAGTTCTAAAAACTGTTTATTGAATCTGAAAACTGAAAACTAAGAAAATGGAATTAAAAGAAAAAATACTAGCATCATACGTAGCTTTTGAGAATGGAATTGACATCAATACTGATGTTCATGAAATTAGAACAGAAGCTTTGGAAAATTTTGAAAAGTTAGGTTTCCCTTCCAAGAAATTAGAAGCTTGGAAATATACTTCTTTAAACGCAGTTTTAAAGAACGATTTTAGCATCTTCCCAGATAAAGAAGTTACGGTAGATTTGGCTGATGTCAAAAAATATTTTATTCATGATATAGATAGCTATAAGGTTGTTTTTATTGATGGTAAATACAGTTCGTTTTTGTCAGAAACTACGCATGACGGTATAGATGTTTGCCTAATGTCAGCGGCACTTACAAAGTCTAAATACAAAATAATTGTAGAAAATTATTTTAACAAAGTTGCAAAACAAGACAATTTAACATCCTTAAATACTGCTTTTGCAACAGAGGGTGTATACATCCATATACCTAGAAATACTGAGGTAGAAAAACCGATACAAATCATTAATTTTACAACAGGCTCTGAAGCGGCAACGATGTTGCAACCAAGAAACTTAATTGTTGTAGAGCAAAATGCACATGTTCAAATCATAGAACGTCATCAAAGTTTAACGTCAAATCCTGTTTTAACAAACGCGGTTACTGAAGTTTTTGCTGCCAAAGATGCTACTGTAGATATTTACAAGATTCAGAATGATGTTGAAAATGCGTCCTTAGTAGATAATTGCTTCATAGAACAAAAATCGAATAGTATTGTTTCTGTGCATACTTTTTCTTTCGGAGGAAATATTACTAGAAACAATTTAAACTTTTATCAAAGGGGAGAGCACATTGACTCTATTTTAAAAGGAATTACAATTATTGAAGGAAAACAGCATATAGATCACCATACTTTAGTGCACCACATAGAACCGAATTGTGAAAGTCATCAAGATTACAAAGGAATTTATGATGAACGCTCAACAGGTGTTTTTAACGGAAAAGTAATTGTAAATAGAGAAGCTCAAAAAACGAATGCCTATCAAAAAAACAATAATGTTTTAGTAAGTGATAAGGCGACTATTAATGCAAAACCTCAACTAGAAATTTTTGCTGATGATGTAAAATGCTCTCATGGTTGTACCATTGGTCAATTAGATGATGATGCATTATTTTACATGCAACAACGTGGAATTCCAGAAAAAGAAGGAAAAGCTTTATTGATGTATGCTTTTGCGAATACTGTTTTAGAAAGTGTAAAAATACCAGAAGTTAAATCTAGAATCACAAAAATAATAGCCAATAAACTTGGTGTAGATATTGGTTTTGATTTGTAAAATGGGTAAATCCATTTTTTTATAAAATACAAACCACGCAAATTGCGTGGTTTTTTTGTAACTTTAATAAAAATTAAAGTGATGAATAAAACAATTAAAACTACATTATTACTCGTTGGAATAATCTTGTTAGCCTGCGGTATTTATATTTTAAACCCTGCTGAAGAACAGGGTAATCAAGCATCCTATATACTTATTGCATCTGGTTTTTTAAGCCTTATTTTAAGCCTGTTAAAAGAGAAGAAAAAATAATTACTTAATACTTTTAACAATTCCGCTCAAAAGCGCATCAATGTCTGCATTTTTAGTTAATCCCATTCTAACAACTACTAAATCTTGATCTGGAAAAACATACACATTCTGACCTTGGTATCCACTAAAAAAATACATGTTTTTTGGCGTATTAGGGTATCTTTTTCCGGAATTTAACCAAATTTGTGCACCATACCAGCCATCAGAAGTTGGCGTTGGTTTTGTCGCGTATTTTACCCATTTCTCGTTAAACAATTCTTCTCCGTTCCAAGTTCCATTCTGCAAATACAACAAACCTAATTTAGACCAATCTCTCGCAGTTGCCCAAGCATAAGAAGAACCTACATAATTACCAGCCAAGTCTGTTTCTACAATCATAGAATTCATTCCAATTTTATCAATTAAAGCCGCATACCAAAAATCTAAATATTCTTGGTGTGTTTTAAATTGCCGACGTAAAATACCTGACAACAAATTTGTAGTTCCTGATGAATAATTCCAAGTTTCGTTTGGCACACCCACCAAAGGTTTCTCAATTTGAATTTTCGTCATATCTCTCTCTAAAAACAACATTTTGGAAACATCAGAAATGCTATTGTAGTCTTCATCCCACTCTAATCCAGAATTCATTTGTAATAAATTATGAATAGAAATCTCTTTTCTTTCATCCTTTCTCCATTCATCAAATAAATCTTTCTCAAATACATCTATTTCTTCTTGATGCTCTAAAACCCCAAATAAGGTGCTTAAAATACTTTTGGTCATAGACCAACCTAATAGTTTTGAGTTTTGGTTAAATCTATCCGCATAACGTTCTGCAATAATTTGATTTTTGTAGACTACCACTGCTGCTCTTGTTTGATTAACAGAATCAAACAAAACATCTAAAGTTTGGCTTAATTTCGCATAGTCTACATTGTTAAAAACGGTATCTTTTTGTGCTGCATTTCCATAAGGAAAAGGAGTTGTTTGATCAGCTAATGCTCTTTTTGGCGTCAAATAGTTTTTATTTAAATCCTGCTCTTCCAAAGCCAAAACACTTCCTAAACCTTCTCTGTAAAATGCTTTTCTAGTTAACAAACCAAAAGCACCTGACTGAGCAGATTTCTCAGAAATATTAACTTTATCATCCGCTAAATTTATTGGAGAAAAATTGGTATCTGTTTTATCCGTAAACTCCAATGTTCTATTGGCTACAAAAATAGAAGAAGCTGTACTTTTCGCAGAATAACCTGCTATGATATTCAGTTTTGGGTAATTATAAATTACTGCAGCTATCATCATAAGGAGGAGGATTAGCAGAATTTTTTTTAAAATTTTCATTAAATTGGATGTTTAGTTCTGTAAAAATAGGAAATTCATATTGACTTTTTTTACAACTTTAAAAATGCAAGGTTTATCTTTGTACCTTAAAATCATTTTTATGTTTAATGTTGATAAAATTCGAGAAGATTTTCCTATTCTAAAAAGATCAGTTCATGGAAAACCTTTGGTCTATTTTGATAATGCTGCCACTTCACAAACACCACAGATTGTTATTGACGCAATTGTAGATTATTACAGTAATTATAATTCAAATATCCACAGAGGTGTGCATACCTTAAGTCAAGAAGCAACAGATAAATATGAAGATGCTCGTAGAAAAATTCAACAACATTTTAATGCGAAAGAAGCCTACGAAATTATTCTAACATCTGGCACAACTCATTCAATAAACATTATTGCTGCTGGTTTTGCATCACTAATACAAAAAAATGATGAAGTGATCGTTTCTGCTTTAGAACATCATTCTAACATTGTGCCTTGGCAAATGTTATGTGAAAAAACTGGTGCTATTTTAAAGGTAATACCCATGTTTGAAAATGGCTCTTTAGATATGGAGACGTATCATACTTTAGTAAATGAGAAAACAAAATTAGTTTTTTGCAATCATGTCTCAAATGCTTTGGGAACTGTAAACCCTATTGAAGAAATTATTGAAACCGCTCACCAATTTAATGCTGCAGTTTTAATTGATGGAGCGCAAGCAACTCCTCATATAAAACCTGATGTACAAAAATTAAATGTAGATTTTTATGTTGCTTCTGCTCATAAATTATGTGGACCAACTGGCGTTGGTTTATTATATGGAAAACAAGAGTGGTTAGAAAAATTACCCCCGTATCAAGGTGGTGGAGAAATGATTAACACCGTTTCTTTTGAAAAAACTACCTATGCTGGTTTGCCGCATAAATTTGAAGCAGGAACACCAAATATTTGTGGAGGAATCGCTTTTGGAACAGCATTAGATTATATGAATACAATAGGCTTTGAAACGATTGCAAAATATGAAGACGAACTCTTACAATATGGAACTTCTGAACTATTAAAAATCGAAGGTTTAAAAATCTATGGAACTACTGCTGAAAAAACAGCTGTAATTTCTTTTAACGTAGGAGGCATTCATCCTTATGATATTGGTGCAATTTTAGACAAGTTAGGTATTGCAGTAAGAACAGGACATCATTGTGCACAGCCAATCATGGATTTTTATAAAATACCAGGGACGATAAGAGCTTCCTTTTCTTTTTATAATACCAAAGAAGAAATAGACATCCTTATTAAAGGAGTTAAAAAAGCACAAATGATGCTTTCTTAAACTTAAAGAAAACTGTTTAAAAAGTGCTTTTATAATATTATGAAAGTGCTTTTTAGGTTAAAAAAAAGAGGTTTTCTTGCGAGTATTAAAAAAAATGTATCTTCGTAAAGTTAAAAATTTTTAACAAAAACACATACTATCATTAAAATAAACCCTAATCAGTGTGTTATCTGTAATTTTTTAACGAAATTTAACTTAATTATTTAACCCCTAAATCAATTTACAAAATGAAAAAAGTAATTTTTGGGCTACTAATTGTAGCTGGAACTTTAATTGGATGTCAAGAAAATTCATCCGACATGACAAATGAACTGCAGTCAAAAGTCGACATGAGCGATTTTTACGTTTTTACAGATGAATACGGATCAAAAGGAGACTCTAATACAAAAGAAAGTAGAGAATGTCATTCCATGAACGTTTTAAATAGACAATTAAAAGAAAATTCTGGATTGTATAAAAAAATGTATGATGTAGAATATAATACCAGAAAATTTATTGGTGCTAAAGGTAAACCGACTGGTACAGGTGGTGGTGGATCTGGAGGAGGAGACTCTGACGTAGATGTTGCTATTGTGCCTGATAATTTAGGAGTTATTAACATTCCTGTCTATATTCATATTGTTTATCCGAATGCTAATAGTATTTCTAATGCCCAAGTATCGTCTCAAATGAATGTCTTAAATGCTGATTTTACAAATACTAATGTTAGTCAATTGCCTTCTGGCACTACTTTTGCTAATGATGCAACGAATGCTGGTTTTAGTTTTTCTTTAGCAGGTACCTTCAGATATGATGACCCTAAAGCTTCTTGGGGAACTAATAATTCAGTAAAAGCGGCGTATCCGCCTATCACTCCAGAAACTCATTTAAATATTTGGGTATGTAATATTGGTGGTGGTATTTTAGGATATGCTCAATTTCCTGGTGGCGCTGCATCAACTGATGGTGTTGTTTTAGGTGGAGAATATTTTGGTGTTACTGGTGGTGTTTATGGTGCTGGTAGAACGGCTACGCACGAGGTTGGTCACTATTTCAATTTACGTCATATTTGGGGCGACGGAAGATGTCGTCAAGATGATTTCGTAGCCGATACACCATCTTCAGATTCTTCAAATGGTGGATGTCCTACATTCCCTTCTGTAAGTTGTAAAACTGCCGATATGACTATGAATTACATGGACTATACTTACGACAATTGTATGTATATGTTTACAGATGGTCAAAGAAATAGAATGAGGGCTCTTTTTGCTCCTGGAGGAGCAAGATTTTTAATGTCAGGTAGTTAGAATCCTACAATATCAATAAAAAGACGCCTTCATAGGCGTCTTTTTTTATATCTTTAAAACTCTAAAAACATCATAGAATATGAATTTTCTACTTAAAATTACTATTCCATTTATATTTATAATATTCGTGAGTTGCTCTGCGCAAGAAAAGAATAAAAAAGAGGTGTTCAAAATATCCTACAAAGCAGAAACAAGAGGAAGTTTTATAATCATTCACTTTAAAGACAGCAGCCTTGTTTTGAAATCGACTTCTGCTGACAAATCTATCGTTTTAAGCAACGCAGAAGTAATTAATATCCAAAATATTGCTTCCAAGATTAAACTCTCTGAAATAGGTGCTTTAATAGCGCCAAGTAATGAGAGATATAGAGATGCCGCATTGACTGGTAGTTTTATCATCCTAAAAAATGATACAAGTTATACTTCATCAAATTTTGACCATGGAAACCCTCCTAAAGAGTTGCAAGAGTTATATAATATACTTCAGAAGTATTTAAAATAAAAAAAGGTTGAGAATTAATTCTCAACCTTTTTTTATTTTAAATATGTTTTAATTTATCTCAACAAAGGAGAGTAATTTGTTGGGTAATCTCCTGCCTTTGCTAAACCATTTGTTGCCGTGGTAAAGTTAGAACCAAATTCAACATCAATTGATGCTAAAATTTTGTTTGCCATTAAAGCATATCCTCTTGCTGTTAAATGAACACCATCTAAACTTACTAAACCTCCAGTAACTAAGCTTGTGGTCATGGTATAATTATCAAACATAATTCCTGTAGATGCTTCGGTCAAAACTCCTTTAAAGTCTACCAATGCAACGTTAGGATTAGAAGCAGCAACTGTAGCGATAGTTGTATTGTAGGCATCTGTTGCCGTTCTTATAGAAGCCTGTTCTTGCGGTGTAAGCGCCCATTGATCCGCTAAAGGAACACCAACGCCATTTACACTTGCAGGATTACTAGGATCTGCTAACGTACCAATTATTGCTGAACTTGCCAATACTAACAAATCGTCAGAAGTTGTCTGTCTCATACTTATTAAACCTGGGTTTATTGCTGTTAAATCTGTTAAATCTTCATCCATAATAACAACTGCATTTTGTCCTGCTGTAAAAGATATTGTTCTTTTAGCGATTTCTGCATCTGCCATTTCTTGTGTCATAGGTGTTACAGCAACTAAATAAGCAAAAGCTTGTTGTATACCACCATTATATTGAGCATATGCTGAACTTACTGCTCCAGCAGTTGCAGCATCCATAGGAATTGGATTATAAGGTATTGTAATAAAATTAGCTAAATCTGTAATATAAGGTACATTAGCTACTACTCCTTTTGCTCCATTTGCTGTTAAAGCGGTAACCATATCGCTAAATACTTGTGCAAAAACATTCGGGTTTGTAATGTCATTTCCTCCGTAATTTGCAGGATTTAAATTTTCTGCCGTATTTGGGCTTCTATCTACTCCTGACCCTCCTGAAAGGGCATAGCCTAAAACATCATTTCCTCCAATTTCTGACAATGTAAAGAAAGTTGGGTTTTGTGCTAAAGCATCTCCTAAAACTGTTGCTGTTGGGCTAGAAGCCATTCTTCCAAAATAAGGATTTAATTGTCCGTAACCAGGGACTCCTAAGTGAAAACTTTTTGCTCCTGGAGCGCCAAAATTATTAAAAGGTCCTGAAAGAACCGCTGTTAATTCTGTAGTTGGCGTTGCAGATAATCTTGCAGGTCCTGCACCATCAAAATAAAATCTTGGTGGCTGAACTGCTGCTCCGCCATAAACTAAACCTCCAATATTATCATTCATTAAAGGTTGTTTAAATTCAGTTCCAAAAATTCCTGCCAAAATATTTGGAAAAGAATTTTCTTGCGCCGCAATAAACATAGCTCCATCCGTATAGCCCGCTGTAAAAGAAGCTCCTACAGAAACATATTTAGAGAAATCTAATCCGTTTGTATTTAAAGCTACATTTTCAACTGCCTCTGCTGGTATTGCATCCAGCTCATTATTTACATCACAAGAAATAACTCCCAATGATAAAAGAAACAATGCTATATATTTATAATTTTTCATAAAATATGACGTTTTTTATTAGTTATTAATTGTCCAAGAAAGGTAATACTGAGAACCGATAGCTCCAACACCTGGTGCACTTAAATATTCTTGCCCCATTAAGTTAGCTCCTCCCAATTTAAATACAGACTTCCATTCCGGAACACTATAATTTACTTGAGCGTCTATAACTGTTCTTGATCCTATAGTTGCATCTAAGAAAGTAGATTCCCATCTATACTCATCTTGCCATCTTGCATTTACATTAAACCCAAAGTTTTTAAATAAATCTGTTTTACCAAATTGAAGTTTTACTTTATGCTCTGGTGTATTAAAGCCTGCCTCAAAATCTGGGTCTGAAGCTTCATCGAAATCAAATTTAGCATATGTATAATTCAATCCTAGACTAAAACCATCTAATATTTTAGTATTTAATCCAATTGTAGCTCCGTAAGAATTAATGTCAGCTTTCGAGTTTGTATATCCTTGAAAAGCAGTATAATCTCCACCACTTAAAGCCACTAACGCTAACGGTACTTGAGCCCCTCCTGGACCAACAGGTGCAGTTTGAGTAAGTGCAGCATCACCGTAAAAAGGTACTAAAACATTTTGTCCTGCAATAAAATCTTCATAAGAATTATAATACACACTTAAATCTACTGATATTCTTGAGCCTCCGGTTGGTATTAACCCTCTATATCCTATTTCATAAGCTGTAACTTTCTCTGGTTTTACCAAATCAATACTTGCTTTTGTTGGGTTTCCTGCGATTACTGAAGATGCAGAAAAAGAATTCTCATATGCAGATCTACCTGAAACTGATACTGTAGGTGTTCCTGTAAAATTTTGACCTAATCCACTAACCGATAAAGGTGTTGTTGTATATCTGTCTAAATTATCTGGTGCTGAACCTACTAAAAATGCTCTACCAGCATTTAAACCAATATATTGATCTTGTGTTGTTGGGTTTCTAAAACCTGTTTGAAAAGATGCTCTAAAATTTTGGTTTTTATTTTCCCCAGCAGCATATGCTAAAGATATTCTTGGAGAATAGTTTCCGTTGAAATTTTGTGCTTTATCATAACGCACAGATGCTGTAAACTTTAAACGATCATCTTCTAAGAATTTCTTTTGTAATTGGGTATAAACACCATATTCATTGTATTCAATAGGTCCATCATAATCAGTAAATATACTTCCATTAGAATTTAATGAGTATAATCTATAAGACGCTCCCACTTGAATTTCTGCCCAATCTGTAACATCTTGAAAATTATAATTAGCATCTGCATGGTAATATTTAGTCTTATCTTGAAACTTAGAACCTGTTACTAAATCCGGGTCTGAAGTTATTCTATCAAACGCTTCTTGAAAACCAGCTGTTCCTGGTAATAATCTACCTGTTTCTGCTGTTTGTCTTGCTAGTGCATGGGCTTGATCAGAAGTTAAACCACCTAGAGTTCCTGATAAATATGCTCCTGTGTATTCTCCGAACCAAGTATTATCGTCCTTCCAAGATCGATTAATATTAATAGCTGCAAAACGGGTGTCATAAGAATTACCTGCATCTTCACTAGTTAAATACCCTCTAACAAAGAAGTTTTTACCTTTAAACTCTAGTTTATGCTGTTCCATAAAGAAGTTTTTGATGTTGTATCTATTTGTTCCTTGATAGATGGTGTTACCGGTTCCATATTTGGAATTCCAAATAATTTCTAAACGATCATTTCCAAAAGGACGATAATTTAAAGAGGCACCAAACTTTACACTTTTCGCATCATACGTCATTAAATCTCTTTCATCATATCCTGTTCTACTAATATTCTCACTTGGCACTAGAGCTGATGCGCCATTAGGAATTATACCTAAACCTTCTAATGTTTGAGCAACCCCTCTTATATTTGTACTAACTTCATCACCATACACATTAACACCATCATAATTTCTGTCAGAATCTCTATCTCCAGAAATATAAGTACTACCATTTGTATTTCTATAATCTGTAGCGTACCATTCTGTACCATCTAAATATGCCATGGTTGCTTTTACTGCAAACTTATCAGAAAACGCATGCGCCATTCTAATGTTGAAATCCGTATATTCATTGTCCCCAGCTGCTTCTTGACTAGTGATACCTCCTTTTAAAGAAAAACTAATCCCTTGATCATCAAAAGGACTTTTACTGGTCATAAACATAATACCATTAAAAGCATTTGCACCATACAGCGCAGATGATGCTCCTGGCAATAACTCTACTGTTTTTACATCCAGTTCAGACATTCCTAATAAATTACCCAATGCAAAATTTAAAGCTGGAGATGTATTATCCATACCATCTACTAATTGCATAAAACGAGTGTTCGCAAAAGTTGCAAAACCACGCGTGTTAACAGATTTAAAAGTTAAACTATTTGTATTAATATCTACCCCTTTTAAATTCTCTAAACCATCGTAAAAAGTAGGTGCAGATGTGTTTTTAATAGCTCTAGAGTCCATCCTTTCAACAGTAACTGGAGACTCCATGATACGTTCTGGAGTTCTAGATGCTGAAACAACAATTTCATCTAAAGAAGTTTCGTTTTCTGTTAAGTTTACCTCAACTTTTTGATTATTTTTTGTGATTTCAACCTTTTCTGTTTGAAACCCTAACATGGAAATTTCAATTGTAAAAGGTGGTTTGTCTGTTACTTTTAAAACAAAGTTTCCATCAAAATCGGTGTTCGTTCCAACTGCCTTTCTAGAAATTTTGATGCTGGCTCCAGGCAGTGTCTCTCCTGTTTTTGCATCTGTAACGGTACCAGAAACGGTAGTCTGTGCTACCATTGCTAAGCTACCAAAAGCTATAAATGCAATAAGTAAAAAATTTTTTATCATAATTTGAATTATTTGTTAACTTAGATGCAAAGTACAATTTTTTTTGAATTTATAAATATATGAGGGGTAAATTTATCGTTTTAATAAAAATTAATCTTTAATTTTTTGAATATACACTTAAAACCAAATGCATTTATTTTAGTTTTCCCTCTCAGTTATTGTACATTTGTTCCTTAAAAATTTTCTTTTTTTGAAAATAGTACAAAACACTTCTAATTTTTCTGTTAAAGATGAAACTTACGTGACCATTGGCACTTTTGACGGTGTGCATTTTGGGCATCAAAAAATCATTGAAAAATTAGTTAAGGAAGCTAAAAAAGCGAATAAAAAATCTGTGGTGTTAACTTTTTTTCCCCACCCAAGAATGGTGTTGCAAAAAGATGCTTCTTTAAAACTACTTAATACAATTGAAGAAAGAGCAACTTTACTCGAAAAAACAGATTTAGATTATTTAATTATTCACCCGTTTAGCAAAGATTTTTCAAGAATGTCCGCGCTAGAATTTGTGAGAGATATTTTAGTGAAACAACTAAATATTTCTAAGTTAATTATTGGTTATGACCATCACTTTGGAAAAAACAGAGAAGGAAATATTACACAACTTTCAGAGTACAGTCATTTATATGGTTTTAAAGTTGAAGAAATTCCGGCACAGGATATAGATAGTGTTTCTGTAAGCTCTACAAAAGTTAGACGTGCTTTAGCAGCTGGAAACTTAAAAACAGCCAACCATTATTTAGGATATAATTTTATGCTTACTGGTACTGTTGTAAACGGTAAAAAATTAGGTGGAAAAATTGGATACCCAACAGCGAATATAGATGTTAAAGAAACCTATAAATTAATTCCTAAAACTGGGGTTTACGTTGTAAAGTCTTCTATTGGTAGAAAAACTGTTTTTGGAATGATGAACATTGGAAACAGACCGACCATAAATGGAAATCATCAAACCATAGAAATTCATTTTTTCGATTTTAGTAAAGATTTATATCATAAAAATTTAACCATTGAACTTCTTTATTTTTTAAGAGATGAACAAAAATTTGACACTATTGAATTTTTAGTTCATCAACTTAAAAAAGACGAAGAAATTGCAAGAAATTATATCAAAAACAATCTCTAAACCTAAATTGCTAAAGTCTTAATCTTGCTGTATCTTTGTTGCTTACAAAACATGAAAAAATGTTACAAGTACACTTTATTAGAGAAAACAAAGAAACTGTTTTAGCTGGGTTAGCAAAACGTAACTTTGCAAATGCTGAAACCATTATAGAGCAAGTTTTAACTGCTGATGAAAATCGCAGAAAAACGCAAGTTGAATTAGACAATACTTTAGCGGAATCTAATAAAATATCAAAAGAAATTGGAACATTTTTCAAATCTGGAGAAGTACAAAAAGCGAATCTTTTAAAAGAAAAAACAGGCCTGTTAAAAGAAAAAACGAAAGAACTTTCTGAAAGATCAAATGCTTTTGCTGAAGAATTACAGGGGCTTTTGTATCAGATTCCAAATGTTCCTCATGCTTCTGTAAAGTCTGGGAAATCAGAAGAAGATAATGAGAATGTTTTTAGTGAAGGGACAATTCCTGATTTAGGAGAAAACTCACTTCCTCATTGGGAATTAGCTAAGAAATACGATATTATCGATTTTGAATTAGGTACTAAAATTGCGGGTGCTGGTTTTCCTGTTTACAAAGGTAAAGGCGCAAGATTGCAACGTGCTTTAATCAATTATTTTTTAGATAAAAACACACAAGCTGGTTATACCGAAGTTCAAGTTCCACACCTTGTAAATGAAGCTTCTGGAATTGCAACAGGACAATTACCAGACAAAGAAGGGCAAATGTATCATGCAACGGTAGATGACTTATATTTGATTCCTACTGCAGAAGTGCCAATTACAAATATGTTTCGTGGAAATTTAGTACAAGAATCAAATTTTCCAATTAAGATGACAGGTTACACGCCTTGTTTTAGACGTGAAGCTGGAAGTTATGGAGCGCATGTTCGTGGTTTAAACAGATTGCATCAATTTGATAAAGTTGAAATTGTTCGTATAGAACATCCCGAGAATTCTTACCAAGCTTTAGACGGAATGGTAGAACATATTAAAGGTATTTTACGTGAATTAAAATTACCTTATAGAATATTACGTTTGTGCGGCGGAGACACTGGCTTTACATCGGCTTTAACTTTCGATTTTGAATTATTTTCTACAGCTCAAAACAGATGGTTAGAAATTAGTTCTGCATCAAACTTTGAAACTTTTCAGGCAAATAGATTGAAACTTCGTTTTAAAAATAAGCAAGGAAAAAGTGAATTAGCACATACATTAAATGGAAGTTCTTTAGCTTTACCGCGCGTTCTAGCAGGTATTTTAGAGAACTATCAAACTGCTGAAGGAATTAAAATACCAGATGCACTGGTTCCTTATTGTGGATTTAATTTTATTAAATAAACAATTATATAAAAGTAATTAAGTTAGATGTATCTAGTCAATTAATGAATATCTGCAGTCAACCTAGTTTGCTACAATAGCAATCATTAATCTTTTATATTTATTCATTTCTAAAAGGGCATTGAAATAAGCACTAATTTGACCATTTTTCATAAACTCAATGGAGTTTCCTTTTGCGTTTTCGTACTTGTTGGTTAAATCTCTCATAATCTTTTTTTGATTGGTTGTTTTACAATTTAGACAACTTCTGTGCCAAAATGTTACAACAGAACTTTCAAAAATAGATTGCTTTAATAAAGTTTTAACATTTAGGTTGATTATCTTTGAAATTATGAAGCATCTTTTTGTTCTTATTATTCTTTTGATGAGCAACTTTTTAGTTGCCCAAGAATCTGTTCAAAACGATTTTTCCCTAGCTGAAAGCTATTTTAGACAAGGGTCTTATGAAAAAGCAACTCAAATTTATAAGAAATTATATGATAAAAGTGAATTTAACACCACTTTTTTAAAACGATTAATTTCTTGCTATCAGCAAATAGACAGCTTTAAAACTGCAGAAAATTTACTTCAAAAAAGAATTAAAAAAATTACATCTCAAGCTTATTTGTATGTATTCTTAGGATACAATTATGAGCGTCAACAAAAGCAAGAATTTGCAAATACTAATTATCAAATGGCAATTAATTCTTTAGATAAAAATGCAGCTTATGGAGGAAGCATTGGGCGCCTTTTTAAAGAGTACAATTTACTAGACTATGCAATCTTAGCCTATGAAAAAGGAATGCAAAAAAACTCAAATGTAAATTATAATTTTCAAATAGCTCAGATTTATGGGGAACAAGGTGAGTTCAAAAAAATGTTTGAATCGTATATAAATTTGGTTGATAAAAATGCAAATTATTTGAACTTAATCCAAAGATATGCAAGTAAATATATTACTGATGATTCAGAAAATGCAACCAATATTTTATTCAGAAAAACACTTTTAAGAAAGTCTGTAAGTAATCCTAAAAACGAGTGGAATATTTTATTAAGCTGGTTATTTGCGCAACAAAAAGAGTACACAAAAGCACTGATACAAGAAAAAGCACTGTATCAAAGAAACGTGTCAGATTTATCTGCAATTTTTGATTTAGGAAGAATTGCATTTGACCATAATGATTTTAAGGCAGCTGCATTGTGTTTTGATTTTATCAACGAAAAATCATTTTTAAAAGAAGAAAAAATTGATGCTAATTTATACCTTTTAAAGATTGCTGTTGCTACAAAAAACCCAAAAACAACCGAGTTATTTGAATCATTATTCAATGAATTTGGAATTAATACAAGTACAATAAAGGTGCAAGTTGAATATGCCGATTTTTTAACTTTTAGTAAAAACAAACCACAAGAAGCTATTAATGTTTTAGAAAAAGCATTGACTTTTTCTAAAACAAAATTCGACAAAGCAAGAATTAAGCTAAAGCTAGGAGATGTATTAGTTTTTAGGGGAAAATTTAACAAGGCATTGATCTATTTTTCTCAAATTCAAACACAATTAAAAAATCATGAACTGGCGCAACAAGCCCGCTTTAAAGTGGCACAAACAAGTTATTTTAAAGGCGATTTCACCTGGGCTAAAGCACAACTAAAAGTGCTAAAAGGAGCAACAACGCAACTCATTGCAAATGATGCTGTCGCTTTATTTTTAAAAATCACAGATAATGAGCCTGTAGATTCTATTCCTTCTGGGTTAAAACAACTGGCCAAAGCAGAACTATTATCTTATCAGAATAAAAATGTGGAAGCTTTAATCGAATTAGAAAACTTATTTACTTCGAAAAATATTCTTGCCAATGGTCTGGTCCCCGGAGAAGTAATTTATGATGATGTGCTATTTTTTCAAGCAAAGTTATTCATCAAACAAAAAAAATATGAAGAGGCTATTTTCAGTTTAGAAAAAATCATTGCTGCTGATAATCAAGGTTTTTTAACAGATGATGTTTATTATCAAATGGCAGAATTATATAATTACAATTTAAATAATACAGAAAAAGCCAAAGAGTATTACCAAAAGATTATTTTTGATCATTCTTCCAGTATTTATTTAGTGGAAGCCCGAAAAAAATACAGAAATTTAAGAGGAGATACTGTTAATTAACCCGTGCAATCATTTAAAAATGTGACAATAATATTGTTACATTAATTCATTTTTACCTTAATTTATTGAATAATATGTATATATACAACGTAACTATAAATATTGATAATCTTGTTTATAATGATTGGTTAGCTTGGGTGGAAACTCATATTCTTGACGTGTTAAATACGGGTAAATTTACCTCCGCAAAGCTTACGGAAGTTTTGGTTGAAGAAGAAATGGGAGGCAAAACGTACTCCATACAATACAGCGCAAACACAAGAGAAAATTTAGACGATTATTACAAAGAAGATGCTGATAGACTGCGCTCAGAGAGTCTTAAAAAATTTGGAGATAAAATGTTAGCTTTTAGAACAGAATTAAAATTGATAAAAGAGTTTTACCCAACAAATAAAAACTCCTAAAATTAATCCATTTTGATAGGATATTTAGCAGTAATTTTTTAGATATTTTATTTAATTTAAACCTCTCACAATCCAAAAATAATGCCGATTTTTAACTGTACATTTGTGAAGTTATTTGGATTAAAACTAAATTATGTCAGTAAAAGCAAAAAAACATTTAGGTCAACATTTTTTGATAGATGAAAGTATTGCCAAAAACATTGCAGATGCTTTAAAAGGAAATGGATACGAGCATGTTTTAGAAATTGGACCAGGAATGGGTGTTTTAACTAAATACTTATTGCAGAAAAAATCTAAGCTTACTGTTATGGAATTAGACAGAGAATCGGTGGCATATTTGCATGAAACCTTTCCTTTAGAACACATTAAACTCGACACAACAAAGAAGCATTTTGAAATTATTGAAGGTGATTTTTTAAAGAAAAATATTCAAGAAGTTTTCAACAAAGAGCAGGTTGCAATTATTGGTAATTTCCCTTATAATATTTCTACTCAAATTGTTTTTAAAGCTATCGAAAATAGAGAATTTGTACCTGAATTTGCTGGTATGTTTCAAAAGGAAGTAGCAAAAAGAATCGCAGAAAAAGAAGGCAGCAAAGTTTACGGAATTCTTTCTGTTTTAACGCAAGCTTTTTTTGATGTAGAATATTTATTTACAGTGCCTCCAGCAGTTTTTGACCCACCTCCAAAAGTAGATTCTGGAGTAATACGATTTACTAGAAAAGAAAATTACACGTTACCCGTTGATGAAAAATTATTTTTTAGAGTGGTAAAAACTGCCTTTAATCAGCGAAGAAAAATGTTGCGATCTAGTCTAAAATCCTTTAACCTTTCAGATACTTTAAAAGCAGACCCTATATTTACGAAAAGACCAGAACAATTGTCGGTTACGGCCTTTATTTTACTCACGCAAAAAATAGCAGCTCATGGCATTTGAGATTACAAATCAGTTTTTAGAAAAATTAGTTGGTTTTATATACGAAAACAACGATTCTAAAATTAAAAATTTATTTTCAGAGGTTCATTACGCAGATATCGCTGAAGTTTTAGACGAAGTAAGTTTTGATGAAGCTATTTACATCATTAAGCTTTTAGATAGCGAAAAAACATCAGAAATTCTTACAGAGTTAGATGAAGATACTCGTGAAAAAATTCTTGAAAACTTATCAGCAAAAGAAATAGCAGAAGAAATTGAAGAAATGGATTCTGATGATGCAGCAGATATTATTGGCGAACTTTCTGAAGAGCGACAAAACCGTGTAATAAATGCTATAGAAGATAATGAGCTTGCTGCAGATATCAAAGAATTACTTTCTTATAACGATGACTCTGCGGGTTCTTTAATGGCAAAAGAATTGGTAAAAGTATATGAAACATGGACAGTTGCTGGTTGTTTGCGTAGAATTAGAGCCCAAGCTAAAGAGGTAAGTAGAGTGCATTCTATATATGTTGTAGATAAACAAGAAAAATTAATTGGTCGTCTTTCTTTAAAAGATTTAATTGTTGCTAAAAATGAACAAAAAATATCAGAAATTTATATTAATAAGGTAGATTCTGTAAATGTAAATGAAGACGATGAAGAGGTTGCAAAAATTATGGTAAAATATGATTTGGAAGCAATACCTGTTGTAGATGATGCCAATGTTTTATTAGGTAGAATTACAATTGATGACATTGTAGATCTTTTAAAAGAAGAAGCGGATAAAGATTATCAATTAGCAGCTGGTTTAACGCAAGATGTCGATTCTGATGATAGCATCTTAGATTTAACAAGAGCCCGTTTACCGTGGCTTTTCTTAGGTTTAGTTGGTGGAGTAGGTGCTTTTATAATTATGGAAGGTTTTCAAGGTGTATTTACTAAATACGCAACTTTATTCTTTTTTACACCTTTAATTGCTGCAATGGCAGGAAATGTTGGCGTACAATCTTCTGCGATTATTGTGCAGGGGTTAGCAAATGATGATGTAAAAGGTAGTATAAATAGTAGACTTTTTAAAGAAATGCTTTTAGCAGCTTTAAATGGTGTTATTTTGGCGCTCTTTTTATTCCTTTTTGTTTGGATTTATGAAGGCAAAATAGATCTTGCTTTGGCTATTTCTGCCTCCCTTGTGGTTGTTATTATTATTGCAGGTTTAATAGGTACGTTTGTTCCCTTATTTTTAAATAAAAGAGGTATTGACCCAGCAATTGCAACGGGTCCATTTATAACTACAAGCAATGATATTTTTGGAATTTTAATCTACTTTTTGATCGCGAAATTAATTTTAGGGATATAAAAAAACCTTTCTGAATTAACAGAAAGGTCTTCTTCTTTTCACATAATAAATAAGCCCCTAACTCATTTCCGCAATTATTCCCAATTTTATAGAGTCTAATTCAAAACCCTATGCTGCAAAAATACTTGGATTAAAGAGAATAATTATGTAAAAAACCGCAATTAAAAGTGCGGATTTCCGCAAAACGAGTATTAATCTATAATTCCGAGTTCTTTTACCTTTAAAATTAAATCTGTATTATTATTAGCATTTAAATCTGTTCTTAAATTTGCTAATTTTGTTTCGATAGAACGAAGTTTAATTGCAGTTCCGTTATTTTTTTTAATAACTCCCTCTAAATTACTAATTTTAGAATGATTAGGGAGCTCTTTTAATATCTGTATAGCAACATCATCCATTTGTATCTGAACAACATTTCTACGCAATATTTTTTGATGAATTTCGTGGGTATAATAATATTCGTTAGCTAACATTTTTTGAACAGCAAAACCTATTTCTGTAGCACTAGACTTACTTTTTAATAAGTATGAATTTGGATTTAAATTGCTAATTACGTTATATATTCTATTCGTTTCTGTGTGAGCAGTAATTACTCCTATTTTAATATCGAATTCATTATTTCTAATCGCTTTAATCAATTCTTCACCTCCACCTAAATCAGATTCCTCTGTAATATTATCAAAACTTAAATCAGTAAATAAAAGTTGAAAAGGATTACTATTTATATGTGTTTTTATCAAATCAAAAGCAGCATCGCAATTCGTGGTTGTAACCACATCAAAATCTCCTACTTCTTTTAAAGAATTTAAAAACCCTTCTAATACTAATTGATGATCATCTGCAATTAAAATTCTTATTTTATTTTCCATTTTTAGAGATTTCAATTGTTATTTTCGTTCCTTTTTCAATTTCACTTTCTACAGTAAAAACGCCACTAATTTCTTCTATTCTTTCCTTTAAATTCTTTAAACCGATTCCGTTCTTCTTAGCGTTAACCTCAAAACCCTTTCCGTTATCGGAAATAATTAAAACAATTGATTTTTTAGTTTCCTTAAAACTTAAAATTAAAACCGAAGCTTCTGCGTGTTTTTTAGCGTTTTGAATAATTTCTCTTATGGTTAAAAATAGGGTTCTTTTAATTGAATTATTAATAGTTTTCCATTCAATAGTGTCAATTTCTTCTACTTTAATTCTAAAACTAACTTCAAAATATTCTGAGATTAGATTAATTATTTGATCTTTAAAAGAAACTTCATTAAAGCTTTCACTACTTATTTGATGTGATAAATTTCGTACATTTTCATTAATAATATCTAAACTTTTTGCGTCTTCTAATTGATTGGTTTTGGACAATTTTAAATGCAACATTCTAATATCACCAGCAACTTCATCATGTAAAGATTTTGCAATTTGTTGTCGTTCTGTTTCTCTAACTTCTACTTGTTTTAATTGGGCTTCAAAAAGCATTTTCTTTCTTCTACTTAACACAAGACTTCCTCCAAAACCTATAAACAAAATACTAATCCCAGCAATTAACCACCCAATTATTTTATGTTGCTTCTCTGTTACTAATTCTAATTCTCTTTTGGAGTTTTCTTGCTTTAAACTAGCGTTTTCTCTATCTTTTTTTTCAGCTTCATATTGCACATTCGCAAACTGATTTTTTAAAGATCTTTCTCTTTTAAAAAGACTATCGCTTAATATAAAATGTTCTTGTAGCAATAACCTTCCTTTTTCTCCCTTTTCTAATTTAGACAACAAAAGAAGGTTTTCTAAAATATAAAAATTGTACTGCATTTTTTTTGCCTTTTCTAAGCCAATATTACTGTGAAATATTGCTTTTTTAGTCTCATTATTGGCGACATAGGCATCCGCTAAACCCGAATGAGTAACAACTAAACCTCTTTCATACTTTCTATTTTGTCTAGATTTTAAAACTTCTGAATATTCTTTGATCGCTAGTTTAATATTTCCCAACATAAGATGATTAAACGCGATCCCTCCTAAAGCTACTTCATACCTTTGAATACTATTCAACATAATACTGTCAGTAGACAAACTTTTCTTATAATATTCTAATGCCCTTGTGTAATTTCCCTCAGATGTATAGGTGTCTGCTAAATTATTGTATAATCTAGCCTTTTGATATTTAATTTTTGTATCTGCAAAATTAGCATATCCTCGCGCCTTTTGAAGTTCAAGTTTTTCTAAAGAACTTCTCTTTTGAAGTTCAAAAAATATTAAAAATTTTTTTCTAGCTTCTTTTTGCCTTCCGCTCCTATGTAGAGCATTCCCCAATCTTTCATATAAAAAACCCGTATAAAAAACCTCTTTAAGAGGCTCCACAAAACGTAATCCTTCAATAATAGAAATTTCACTACCCAAATAATCTCTCTCATCATACTGAATAGCCGCCATAGAAAGCAATCTTTTTGTTACTTCAAGAGAATCTTTTAATTGAGTAGAAATATTTTTAGATTTATTGTAATAATAAAAAGCACTATCTTGTTTTAATTTGACCTTAAAAAAAAGACCTTTGCAATAATACTGTTGAGCTAAAGCGGAAGAATCTCTCGTTCTAATATAAAATTCATGCAATTTTCTTTCACTTAAAGATAAATTCGCAAGATCTTTATTAAGAAAGCTTTTAACAGCAAAAGAGCTATATGTCCTCTTCAATAAAGAATCTCCTTTAATTTTTTCCGCTAATAAAAATGCTTTTTGAGGTAAATGAGGTTGTTTCGTTTTCTTATATTGATTTAACAAGAAAGTAATAGAGTCAATGCTATTGTCAAAGTCTTTCTCTTGCGAAAAAACAGAAAAACTTACCAAGAAGAATAAAAAGAGGAGCTTTGTTTGTCCATAAAATAAATAATTAGTTTTGATGATGAGTTTATGGTTGCTCATCAGCTTAAAAAAATTATAACTTATTATTAAACTGTCTTTTTCTAATTTCATTTAAATAGCTTTTTTTGCATAAAAATAAAAAAATAGAATTAAAAACCCGTTTTTTTGTTACATTTTCTGAAATAAATCCCATAAAACAATCCCTGTGGTTACAGAGATGTTTAGTGAGTGTTTTGTGCCTAATTGCGGAATTTCAATACACCAATCAGCAGCATCAACTACTTCTTGCTGAACACCTTTTACTTCATTTCCCATCACAACTGCATATTTCTCGTTTTCCTCAGGAAAAAAAGTATGCAGTTTTGTGCTGTTTTCTGCTTGTTCAATAGCTAAAATCTTCACCTTATCTTTCTTTAATTTTTCAATCAATGTTAAGGTGTCTTCAACATATTCCCAGGCTACAGATTCTGTTGCTCCTAAAGCTGTTTTATGAATATCTTTGTTTGGTGGTGTTGCACAAATACCACACAGGTATATTTTTTCTATCAAAAAAGCATCCGAAGTTCTGAAAACAGAACCAATATTATTTAAACTTCTAATATTATCTAAAACGACAATTAATGGCGTTTTTTTCATAGTTTTAAAGGCGTCAACTGTAATTCTGCCTAACTCGTTATTTTTAAGTTTTCTCATAATTTGTGGATAATTCACTAACAACTAAAAATGAACAACTAATCACTTTTTTCTATCTTAGCAAAACTAATTGAAAATTTCCAAAAACTTGGCAAAATCTAACCCTAAAAAGGTAACTCCTTTAATGAAGCAATACAATGCTATCAAGACAAAATATCCTGATGCAATGTTACTTTTTCGTGTCGGAGATTTTTATGAAACTTTTGGTGAAGATGCTAAAAAAGCGGCTGGAGTTTTAGGGATTACACTAACGAAACGTGGTGCAGGAAGTGAAACAGAAACCGCTTTGGCAGGTTTTCCTCATCATTCTCTAAACACGTATTTACCTAAATTGGTAAAAGCAGGAATGCGTGTTGCTATTTGTGATCAGTTAGAAGACCCTAAAATGACCAAAACAATTGTAAAACGTGGTGTAACAGAATTAATTACTCCTGGAGTTTCTTTAAATGATGAAGTTTTACAAAGCAAAACCAATAACTTTTTAGCAGCCGTTCATTTTAATAAAAAACAACTTGGAATTTCATTTCTTGATGTTTCTACTGGTGAATATTTGGTAGCACAGGGAAATTCAGAATACATTGATAAATTATTGCAGAATTTTAACCCGAGTGAAGTACTGGTTCAAAAGCATAATAAGCAGCAGTTTTTAGAACTTTTTGAAAACAGGTATTATACCTTTTATTTAGATGATTGGGTTTTTCAACCTGAATATGCAAACGAAACTTTACAAAATCATTTTGAAGTCAAAAACTTAAAAGGTTTTGGAATTCAAGATCTTAAAAACGGAATTATTGCTGCTGGTGCCGTAATGTATTATTTATCGGAAACACAACACAAGCAATTAAAACACATTCAATCTATAAGCAGAATTGCAGAAGATAATTATGTTTGGATGGATCGTTTTACAGTTCGAAATTTAGAGTTATACAACCCGAATTCTATAAATGCCGTCACACTTTTAGATGTTATTGATAAAACCATATCACCAATGGGTGGAAGGTTACTAAAGCGATGGCTGGCGCTTCCTTTAAAAAATATAGATGAAATTAAAAACCGCCACGAATTGGTGAAGTTTTTTATAGATTCTGATGATTTTTCGCAGATCGTAACATATCAATTAAAACAAATATCAGACTTAGAAAGATTAATTTCTAAAGTTGCTACCGGTAAAGCTTCACCAAGAGAAATTGTTTTGTTAAAAGACTCTTTAAAAGCAATTTTACCCATAAAAACCGCCGCAGAAAAGAGTGCCAATAAAACAGTCAAAGAACTTGGAAATCAACTGCATACTTGTACTGATTTAATCACTAAAATTTCTGAAACTTTATTTGACAATGCTCCGGTAAACATCAATAAAGGAAATGCCATTGCAGCGTGTGTTCATCAAGAGTTAGATGATTTACGGGCCATTTCATCTACTGGAAAACAGTATTTAGATGATATGTTGGCGCGTGAAACAGAAAGAACAGGCATCTCAAGTTTAAAAATTTCGTTCAATAATGTTTTTGGCTACTACATAGAGGTTCGAAATACCCATAAAGACAAAGTTCCTGAAGAATGGATTCGTAAACAAACCCTAGTAAGTGCAGAACGCTATATTACTGAAGAACTGAAAGAATATGAAACTAAAATTTTGGGTGCTGAAGAGAAAATACAGAAATTAGAGCAAGAAATTTTTTCTAAATTATTGCAATATATCATTCAATTTGTACCAATTGTGCAAGAAAATGCGCAAATTATCGCCAAAATTGACTGTTTATTGTCTTTTTCGGTTTTAGCGATCGAGAACAATTATGTGCGCCCGCAAATGGATGAAAGTACTGTTCTAGAAATTAAAAACGGAAGACATCCTGTTATAGAAAAGCAATTACCAATTAGCGAAGAATATATTGCAAATGACGTTGTATTGAATAGAAATCAGCAACAAATAATTATGATTACAGGGCCAAATATGTCTGGTAAATCTGCTATTTTACGACAAACTGCATTGATTGTTTTACTCGCTCAAATGGGAAGCTATGTACCCGCTCAAAATGCAAGAATTGGTATTGTCGATAAGATTTTTACTAGAGTTGGTGCAAGTGATAATATTTCTATGGGTGAATCTACTTTTATGGTAGAAATGAACGAAACAGCTTCTATTTTAAATAATCTTTCTGAACGCAGTTTGGTGCTTTTAGATGAAATTGGTCGTGGAACTTCCACTTACGACGGAATTTCAATCGCTTGGGCAATTTCAGAGTTTTTACATGAGCATCCATCAAAAGCAAAAACATTGTTTGCTACTCATTATCATGAGTTAAATGAAATGACCGCTACTTTTAAACGGATTAAAAACTTTAACGTCTCTGTTAAAGAATTGGAAAACACCATTATTTTTCTTCGTAAACTGGTTTCTGGTGGGTCTAATCACAGCTTTGGTATCCATGTAGCAAAACTTGCAGGGATGCCCAATATGGTCATTCATAGAGCGAATAAAATTTTAGCGCAATTAGAGAAAAATAATAAAAGTTCAGAAACTAAAGAGGTTTTAAAACAAGCACAACATGAAGAAATGCAACTCAGCTTTTTTCAATTAGATGATCCTTTACTAGAAAATATTAAGGAAGAAATTTTAGCTACTAATATTGATACATTAACACCTATTGAAGCGCTCATGAAATTGAATGAGATTAAGAGGATGTTGATTAAAAAGTAAAGTTTTTATTAATAGATTCTCATTTTGACTAAGGTCTAAGTTCATAAATGAAAATGAATCAAAGAAGAATCAATTAGGTCTTGCAAATATGCACAGAATAAACAATGCACAGATAAAGTTTTATGGACTCCGAAACTATTTAAACAACCTTTTCTGGCAAAAATTACGATACTTCGACCATTATTATTTAACATAAATAGAACAAAAGAAATATTTTTTATCCTCAGGCAACCTTTTGCACAACTTTTGCGTCTTTATAAATAGAAGACATTAAAAATCCATTTTTTGAAAGTTTTAAAATTATATAATAACGAAGCACAGCTTATTTATAAAGCGTCTAAAAACCATCGTGATGCGCAGCATGCTTTATATAAAGCTCATGCTCCCAAAATGCTGAGTGTTTGCAGATACTACATAAAAGATACACAACAAGCTGAGGAGGCACTTTTAAATGGTTTTTTTAAAGTTTTTAAGCAGATAAAGAGTTTTAAATCTGAAGGGAGCTTTGAGGGTTGGATACGACAAATTATGGTACATGAATCTATTTCTCTTCTTAGAAAAAAAAAGCAGCTTGAATTTTCAGCGGATGACATGGAGCTATATGATAAACCAATTAATTCTGATACTGCAGAATTAGATCTCGAAAAAATTCAATTATTAATAAATAATCTTCCTGAAGGCTATCGAATAATCTTTATAATGCATGCTGTAGAAGGGTATAAACATCGTGAAATTTCAACATTACTCGGTATTTCTGAAAGCACCTCAAAATCACAATTATTTAAAGCTAGAAAGCTTTTGCAAAAACAGGTTAAACAATTAAATAAAACCAGTTATGGAACTAATTAAATTTGAAGAACAAGTAAAGAATAAGCTGGAGCAACGGAGAATTCACCCAAGTTCTGATGCATGGAACAAGCTTACTGATAGGCTAGATGCTAATCAAGAAAAACAAAAAAATAATCGTTTGTGGTGGCAAGCTATTGCAGCAATATTTATTGGGGCAATATTTTCTTTATCCTTTGTTTTTACTTCAGAATCTAATATAGTAGCGCCTGTAATTGTTGATGTAAAAAAACAACCAGCAATTAAACTTGAGGAACCGATACTGAAAAATAATCTAGAAGAAGAAGTTTTAATAGCGTTAGAAAAGCCCGTTAGAAAAGAAATTAGTTCACCAAAAAAAGCTCCAGTGAGAAAAAAGATTAGAGAAGTTATTTCTTTGAATGAAACACACTTAAATTCAAAAATATTAGAAAATAAAATAGCTGAAAAGAGTTATGAAGATGCAAGTTTTCAGGCACAAAAAACGAATGAAGGCATAGCGCAACTTAAACAGCCTACAATTGAAAAAACAGCGGTTACAAATGAAGAAATTACAATACTACTAGAGGCAGCAAAAAAAACAATTGCAATGCAAAAAACAATGGATGTGTCAATAAAAACTGTGGATGCCGATGCTTTACTGTGGTCCGTTGAAAATAATTTAAATCCGTCTTTAAAAGATAAAGTTTTTAGCGCCATTAAATCAGGATATGAATCTGTAACCGTCGCCTTTATAAAACGAAAGAATGAACAATAAATTAAAAAAACACTTATGAAAACAATTACAAAATACCTATCAATAATAGTCTTATGCTTTCTTTTTACCGTTACACAAGCTCAAGAAAAGCAATTAGATTCTGTGAGAACAAATTACAAAGAGTTAGAAATTAAAAAATTAATAAAAAGTAAAAAAACTGTTGAATTAAAGGAACGCGAATTTTTAAAGCAAGATATTACCGCTATTAATACTCGTTTAAATACCGGTGAAATAACTTTATCTCGAGCAAATAATTTAAAAAAGGAAGCTGCTAAAAAAAGAGCTTTAAATATAGAAAATCACATAGCAATTATCGACAATGAAATTGCTTTGTGGAATCGTAATGATAAATTTTATCAATTAGATATTAGAAGTGAAGGAGATCGTAAGATGATAAGAATAGGGTCCGGATCCAAAGAAAATTCTGGTGATAAGTTAATTTTTATTGGAAAAGAATCTAAGGATGCCAAAAAAAAGTATGATAAACGGACGTACAATGATCTTGTTTTTGCTTTTGGTTTTAACAATGCATTAATAGAAGGTCAGAGTTTAGATAATTCACCCTACAAGATAGGTGGTTCAGGCTTTATTGAATTGGGTTATGACTGGAAAAGAAGAATTTTTAAAGATTCTAACTTTTGGAGATTAAAATATGGTTTTTCATTTCAATGGAACAAATTTGATCTTAAAGACAACAAATTTCTAGTAAATACAGACGGTATAATTTCTCTAGAAGAATTTCCTGCAGAATTAGACAAAGCAAAATTTAGAACCACAAACTTGGTATTCCCTTTCCATATAGAATTTGGACCTTCTAATAAAATTGATAAGAAAAAGTTCTTCAGATACTCCAACTATAAAAAGCTAAGAGTAGGCTTAGGTGCTTATGCGGGTTTTAATATAGGCAGCATGCAAAAATTAAAATACAAGGAGGGTGGCAATAAAATAAAAGACAAAAAACACAGAGACTTTGAAGTAAGTGATTTAGTATATGGTTTAAGTGGATATCTTGGTGTGGGTTCTAGCGCTTTATATATAAAGTATGATTTATCTCCAGTTTTTAAAAACCAATCTAAAAAACAAAACAATATCTCTGTCGGTTTAAGAATTGATTTAGACTAGATTTATTTTTTTATCTAACTCAATCTTCAAGATTTTGAATTGCATCGTTAAATGAAATAATTTGGTAAAAAAACTCCAAAAGCTAATGTCGCTTTTGGAGTTTTAAAAATGTTTTTTAAATAGATCTTTTCATTTCTAATAAATTGTTGGTAGCATATACATAACTATTGTAAATAGATTCAAATGAAATTAATTCCTTAAAGCTATAAGGTGCATTTTCTGAGTCTCCAATAATTTTGTCCCCATTTTTTAATACAAAAGTTTGAAAAACTTTTTCAGATGTATTTTGTTGGATAGCAATAGCACCTTTAAACTTATTAATCTGAATGTTTTCAGAAGCTAATAAATTCTTTATCCCTGATACTTTATCCAAAAAAAATATTTTCGCATTAATATTATTAGCTCCCCTAACCTTTTTTACAAGATTAGCTTCTACATAAAACATATATTTTGAAGATGGCCTGCATTCGTATTTCTGCTTAGAAAGAATATTAATTACATTTATTTCTTCTAAATTTGGTTTAATATCTGCAGAATTGATTTCTTTTTTAACAAAAGAAAAAAGAGTTAATAATAAGACAAATAATACTGTGATTTTTTTTAGGGGATTCATTGCAACAAAATTAAAACTATTTCTCCTAAATTATATGATTAATGAATACTTGTCAATCCTCAAGAACCATGAAATTTTCACCTCCTTATAAACAAGGAAGCACCTCCATGTTTATAGGGATATAAAAACAATAAATAGCTGACTATTAGGTTTTTAAAAAATAAAATTTTTTATAATGAACCTCCTTTTTAAGCCGATGTCTAACATATCTACACACCCTCAAACGTCGATTCAAATATTTCTAAAACAGAGAACTGGTTAAAAAAGGTTTTGATGAACATTTCTGATTAACTCCAAAATAGCCTGCATTTACTCTTTTATTTCAATGTTAGATGCCTTAAAATGATTATTCACAAGCCTAAATACTAACATTTTTCTAGAAACCGAACTTTTGAGAGTTTATGATTCCCCTTGTACATTTTTATTAAAACGCACACAGTAGAATTGGGTGTAAATCAAAAACATGAATTCCTGTAAATTGCTATTTTGACTTCCAAAGATTTATATCAGATAAAAAATAGGATAATTAACCAAGAGTAAATAGTGTTTTTTTAGTGGTAAAATGTTTTTAAAGTTCTAGTTTACAATTTACAAAAAAATAAAATTGACAAGTTTTTATCACATATAATATTTACCTTTGTAAAAGTATGAACTCAACTTTTTTATTTATTAGTGGTCCAGAAATTATGGTAATTATGTTAATTCTCGTTATGGTTTTTGGTGCAGATAAGATTCCTGAAATCGCAAGAGGCTTAGGAAAAGGAATGCGTCAAGTAAAAGATGCTACAAATGATATTAAGAAAGAGATTAATGATAGTGCAGAGTCTCCAGATTTAGATACAAATATTAGCAAAGACATTCATAAAGAAATAAATAAAGTTAAAGATCATATTGATGATTTAACAGGTCCAATTAAAAGACTCTGATAAAAATTTATATTTTATTTATTTAAATAAAGTACAGACTACACTCTTTAAGCGAAAGAGTTAAAATCTTAAAATTTATAACTCATTCTAACTTATTTTACTCTGCTAATTGTTAATCCATCTCTTATGGGAAGTAGAACGGTTTCAATTCTATCATCAGAATTTAATAATTTATTGTATTCTAAAAGTGCCCTTGTATCTATATCTTTAGGGCTTAATTCTTCCACCACTTTACCACTCCAAAGCACATTATCAGACAATATAATTCCTCCAGGATTCATTTTATGAATCATTAAGTAAAAGTAATTTACGTAGTTAGATTTGTCTGCATCAATAAATACTAAATCAAATTTTTTGTCAATTTTTGGAATAATTTCTAAAGCATTACCAACCTTTTGTTCAATTTGATTTCTAAAACCAGATTTTTCAAAATATTTATTTTGTAAAGTCTCTAGTTCTTCGTTTTTATCAATCGTTATAATTTTTCCTGTAGAAGGTAATCCTTCTGCTAAACAAAGCGCGGAATAACCAGTATAAGTACCAATTTCTAATATAGTTTTAGGTTGAATTAACTTAGAAATCATAGATAAAACCCTGCCTTGAAAAGCGCCACTTAACATTCTAGGGTTCAATACTTTTTGCCAAGTCTCTTTGCTTAACTCTTGTAGAATCTTAGGTTCTTGCTGTGAATGATTTACAACGTAATTATCTATTAGCTCTGGTAAAAAATGCATCTTTTTAAAGATTTAAAATTATTTATTAACCTGTATTTCAAAAATACAAAAAACGGAATCTATATTTCTATAAATTCCGTTTCAATCTAACAAAAAATCAAAAATACGGTTTTGAGAAAACCGAAAAAACAAATTATACCTTAAACTCTTGTAATTGTTTTTTTAATACTTCTTTATCTGCTTGAGAAAGATTGTTCATTTTACCTTTGCAATCTAGAGCTTGTATTTTAAATAAACCTGACATTCTTTTATTTTGTTTTGTGTAAAGTCTACAAATTTTACAACTTAAAAAATGTAGGTTTAACTTAATTTTTTCGAAAAAAGAAGCTTCTTTGTACTGACTTCTGTCACAAATGGTTGTTGCTTCATTGCAAGTTATGTGTAGTTTTTTAAACATCTCTTAATTATTAAACCAATTCTCTTCCATGCATTTTCTTAGCTGAGTTCTAGCTCTATGTATTATAACCCATAAATTTGACGTTGTAATATTCAACTCCTTACAAATTTCTTCAGTTTCAAACTCTTGAATGGTTTTCATTCTAAAAACCAAACCATATTTCTCGGGCAAATTATCTATACAAATTTCTAATTGAGTTTTTAACTCTTGGTTTTCTATTGCTTTTTCAGAGGCATTATCCCAACTTTGTGGAACACGTTCTTCAATCCAACTTCCTTCATTTTCTCCATTATCATAAAAATTCATTCTAACTTCTGCTTGTCCTTTTTTAGAATTAATCTTCCTGTAATGATCTATTACCTTTCTTTTTAAAATAGATACCAACCAAGTTCTTTCTGTAGATTTTCCTTGAAAATTTTTAGCAGATTTTAGGCCTGCAAAAAACGTTTCTTGCACTAAATCCTTGGCTAAGTCTCCATCATTAACACGCACAACAGCATAATTAAACAAGTAATCTGCGTAATTATCTATCCATTTATCAGAATTTAAAGTGATTTTTTCTTGAAGCATTTTCTAATTTAGAAATCAAATATAAAACTATTTTTTATCTTTTAACGCTTTACAATTACCTCCTCTTCTCACATTTCTAAATATATAATTACCTACTAGTCTTCTAATATTAAAACATTAAAAAAGCTTCAAACACTTTATTATAATGTTTTGTGGAGGTATCGTTAAAATAGACAGCCTAATGTAAATTCCTAAAGCAACTAAAAATATGATAATTCTCGAAAACATTGTGTAATTTTAAAAACATAACATCAAAAAATCATCCTCAAAAAGAATCCAATTAACTTGACGAAATATTAACTAGTAAAATATCTATTGATATTTCTTACTTTTACCACACTCAATAAATTAAAATATGTCTGTAGCAAAAAAACAGTACAAAAGAATTACCGTAAAATCTTTGGTAGAAATGAAAGCGAATGGAGAGAAAATATCCATGTTAACTGCTTACGATTATACGATGGCAAAAATTTTAGACAAAGCTGGTTTAGATGTACTTTTAGTAGGTGATTCAGCATCAAATGTTATGGCCGGACATGAAACTACTTTACCTATTACCTTAGATCAAATGATTTATCATGCAAGCTCGGTTGTTAGAGCAATTGAGCGCTGTTTAGTTGTGGTAGATTTGCCGTTTGGGAGTTATCAATCTGACCCAAAAGAAGCTTTACGTTCTGCCATTAGAATAATGAAAGAATCTGGCGGTCATTCTATAAAATTAGAAGGAGGAAGAGAGGTTAAAGAATCTATTAAACGTATTTTAAATGCAGGAATTCCAGTAATGGGTCATTTAGGTTTAACTCCACAATCTATCTATAAATTCGGAACATACACCGTTAGAGCAAAAGAAGAAGAAGAGGCAGAGCAATTAATGGAAGACGCTTTAATGCTAGAAAGGATTGGTTGTTTTGCAATCGTTTTAGAAAAAGTCCCTGCTGATTTAGCAAAAAAAGTTGCAGAAGCTATATCTATTCCTGTCATCGGAATTGGGGCGGGAAATGGAGTTGACGGCCAAGTTTTAGTAACCCATGATATGTTGGGAATGACCCACGAATTCAATCCACGTTTTTTAAGAAGATATCTAGATTTATTCGTTGATATGACAGGAGCATTTGAGCAATATGTTACAGATGTAAAAAGCAAAGATTTCCCGAGTGATAAAGAGCAATACTAAATTTTAGTAAATATCATTTTTGAAAATTAACGAAAAAATAACTGAATTTATAAAATTTGCAGCTATCACAGATTTATTTTTTATATCAATTGTTGCAATTATAAAGTTAAAGAAACACTAAGCACGTAATTTTTCACTTATGAAAATTCTACACGTCGACAAAAACCATTCTCTTTTATTAAATCAACTTAATGATTTAGGGTTTATAAATGATGAAGATTATACCTCTTCAAAAAAGGAAATTGAAGCTAAAATTCATTTGTATGAAGGTTTGATTATAAGAAGCCGGTTTTCTATTGATAAAGCCTTCTTAGACAAAGCAACAAACTTAAAATTTATTGGTCGAGTTGGTGCCGGTTTAGAAAATATACAATGTAATTATGCAACCACTAAAAACATCCAATTAATCGCTGCTCCAGAAGGAAATAGAAACGCAGTTGGTGAACATTGTTTAGGAATGTTGTTGTCCCTTTTTAACAAACTCAATAAAGCAGACAAAGAAGTTAGAATCGGAAAATGGTTGCGGGAAGAGAATAGAGGAATTGAACTGAATGGAAAAACCGTTGGCTTAATTGGTTACGGAAATATGGGTAAATCATTCGCAAAAAAACTCCGTGGTTTTGATGTTGAAGTAATCTGTTATGATATAAAACCATATGTTGGAGATGAGAACTGCAAGCAGGTTTCCTTGCCAGAGTTGCAGGAAAAAGTAGATGTTTTAAGTTTACATACCCCACAAAACAAACTCTCGACAAACATGGTTAATGTTGGTTTTATCAATGATTTTAAAAAGAATTTTTGGCTGATAAATACTGCACGTGGAGCATCGGTAGTTACTAAAGATCTTGTTGAAGCTTTAAAATCAGGTAAAATATTAGGTGCTGGTTTAGATGTTTTAGAATATGAAAAAGCATCTTTTGAAAACCTTTTTACTGTTAATAATGTGCCTGAGGCTTTTAAATATTTAATCAATTCCCAAAATGTAATATTGTCTCCGCATGTTGCAGGTTGGACTATTGAAAGCAAAGAAAAATTGGCACAAACTATTGTGGATAAAATTAAAGCAAAATTTTATTAACTTGTTGGCTTTAAATCATCCATAAAAATCAGAAAAGATGACTTACGAAGCAAATACACCTGAAGAATATATTGAACAATTACCAGAAGACAGAAAACAGGCCGTTCAAAAGATTAGGGCAGTCATCAAAAAAAATCTTCCAAAAGGTTTTGAAGAAGGTATCAATTATAAAATGTTAGGTTTTTATGTTCCTCATTCTAAATTTCCTGAAGGATATCATTGTGATCCAAAATTACCATTACCCTTTATAAATCTAGCTTCACAAAAAAATTCTGTAAATTTATATCATATGGGAATTTACGCGAAAAAAGAACTTTTAGATTGGTTTGTAAAAGAATATACAAAGTATTGTAAATACAAATTAGATATGGGAAAAAGTTGCATTCGTTTTAAAAAAATGGATGATATTCCTTTTGACCTAATTGGGGAACTTGCCAGTAAAATGACTGTAAATGAATGGATTAACACATATAATAGTGCAATTAAAAAATAATACCTTATGAAAAATGGAGTTACAGGAATTGGTGGTTTATTTTTTAAGAGTGAAAACCCTAAAGCATCCAAAGAATGGTACCGAAAACATTTAGGCTTTAATACAGATGATTATGGTTGTACTTTTTGGTCGAAAGATGTAGCTGGAAATGATTGCGCAACACAATGGAGTCCTTTTGAAGAAAAAACGGATTATTTTGAACCTTCAAAAAAAGACTTTATGTTTAATTATAGGGTTAAAAACTTAGTTGATTTATTAGTCGAACTTGAAAAAGAAGGTGTTACCATTATAGGAGAAATACAAGAATTTGAATATGGTAAATTCGGTTGGGTTTTAGACAACGAAGGAAACAAAATTGAACTTTGGGAACCTATCGATTCAGTTTTTAAATAAAAACAGGGAATTATAATTCTAACTAAGAAAAAATCAAATCCCTTATTTCAAAAATTGTTGAGCAGATAGAACTTCCTTAATAAACATTTAACAAACGAAAAGAAACAAATAAAAACTTTAAATTAATGAAACTACTTTCTAACTACCCATCAGAGGTTTTAATACTTCTATTTTTAATAGTAACTTTTTTACAATCTGGAATTGACAAATTACTAGATTGGAAAGGAAATATTTCTTTTATCACAGGGCACTTCAAAAATTCACCATTAAAAAATGGTGTTCCCTTATTGCTCGCCATTATTTTAATTTTAGAAATAGTTGCTGGGTTTTTAATGCTATTCGGTGTTTATCAATTATACACTTCTGGATTAAAAGAAATTGCTTTATTGGGAATAGAGCTTTGTGCCGTCACTTTAATTTTTTTGTTAATAGGACAACGTCTAGCAAAAGATTATGCAGGAGCAATGAGTTTAGCAGTCTATTTTATCATTACACTATTGGGTGTTTATTTACTAAATAGTTAAAACTTATTATTTACTACATCAGCCATAAGTATATTCTATAAGAAAACCTCTTAAAACAGTTGTTTTAAGAGGTTTTCTTTTTTTTTAAAGGTATTCTGTTGTTATTAAGCAATGCTTAAAGCTTACCCTTTTTAAAATCGATTTTTACTACTTTTTAAGTATATAAATCAAAGATGAATACTCTGTTGTTCTTTTTGCTTTTAAATTTGAAACAAAACCTCTGTAAAAAGATTTTATAGGATTCATTTTTCCAGATTTATATTTCTCACTTAAAAGAGAAACATAATATGCATCAAATTTCATTGGAAGTGTTTTTTCAACCATCATATTAACTGCAGAAAATAATTTAGCAATAGATTCTTGAGAGAAATGCCACAAGTGTCTTGGTACATCAAAAGCGGCCCAAAACTCTTTGTAATAATTGGCATCATCACTTTTAAAGTTAGGCACTGCAATTATTAGTTTTCCATGATCAGCAAGCATGTTCTTTAAAATTGAAATGTACTCTGATAAATTTTCGACATGCTCTAAAACATGCCAAAGGGTTATTATTTCAAACTTATGACCTATAAGTTTTGATAAATCTTTTTGAAGTACAATTCCTTTTTTAGCTGCAATATTTCTTGCACCAGCATCTGGTTCTGTTCCAAAAACATTCCATGAACTGCTTTTACAAACTTTTAAAAAATCGCCTGTTCCTGCTCCAACATCTAAAATGTTTTTTTCAGGCCTAGATAAACTATCTTGATGAAGAAGACATTTACTTATTAATTTTAGCTTCCTTTTTAAGGTGATGTTTTTTACAGATTGATACACTTTATCAAATAATGATTTTTTAGAATCAGTGTGCGATATATAATCTTCACTTTTGTAGTATTTTTCTATATTTTCTGGGATAGGTTTTGTAACCAACATATCATACTCATCATTTAGCATTAGCTGGTAAACTTCAGCTGAAACTGTATGGTCTTTGCATTCTAAAAAAGGTTGAAGATTATTATAAAAATCGATATCTTTTGACATAAAAAACTGAATTGTTCCACGAGGAACATCTTAAAAAATTGTTGAAACTTAACGTCCCATATAAACTAGTAGAACAGAAATATCACTTGGTGAAACTCCGCTTATTCTGCTTGCTTGAGAAATAGAAGTTGGCTGTATTTTACTTAATTTTTCTCTAGCTTCAAAAGATAAAGATTGTAGCTTTTGATAATTAAAACTAGATGGTATTTTGACATTTTCCAACCTATTTAATTTATCAGCATTATTTTTTTCTTTATCAATATAACCAGAATATTTTAAGTGAATTTCAGCCTGTTCTATGATTTCTTTGTCAATGTCATTCTCTTCTAAAAATACACTTAACTTCTGAATATTCTTAAAATCAGAAAAATTTAATTGTGGTCTTGAAGCAATCTTAAACAACTTCATAGACTGATTAATTAGGGCCAACTTCTTTGCTTCTAAAATCGGATTTATCTCTTCCTGCTTTACACTTGTTTCGTTTAAAAACTTAACCAACAAATTTGTTTTCCGTTGCTTTTCAAGAACCCTATCCATTCGTTCTTTTGACGCCAAACCTAGTTCATAACCTCTTGGCGTTAATCTTAAATCCGCATTATCTTGCCTCAAAAGTGTTCTATATTCCGCTCTAGAAGTAAACATTCTGTAAGGCTCTTCTGTACCTTTTGTAATTAAATCATCAATTAAAACAGCAATATAAGCTTCATTTCTTTTTAACACAAAAGGTTCTTTTCCTTGTACTTTTAAAGCTGCATTTACACCAGCCATTAATCCTTGTGCCGCTGCCTCTTCATAACCGGTTGTTCCATTAATTTGTCCAGCAAAAAACAAATTTTCAATGAGCTTTGTTTCTAACGAATGGGTTAGTTGTGTTGGTTGAAAAAAGTCATATTCTATGGCGTAACCGTAGCGCAAAAACTTTACGTTCTCAAAACCTTCTACAGCGCGAATTGCTTTATCTTGAATATCTTCAGGTAAGGAAGTTGAAAATCCATTTACATACATTTCTACCGTTGTCCAACCTTCTGGCTCTACAAAGATTTGGTGTCTTTCTTTGGTTGCAAAACGATCTACTTTATCTTCAACAGAAGGACAATACCTCGGTCCCGTAGACTGTATTCTACCATTAAACATTGGCGATCTATCAAACCCTTCTCGTAACAAATCATGCACCTTCGGATTTGTATACGTTAACCAACAAGAACGTTGTTTTTGCAAAGAGCTTGTGGTTGGTAAATAAGAAAATTTTTCTGTGACTTCGTCTCCCGGCTGTTCTGTCATTTTAGAATAATCTAAAGACCTACCATCCACTCTTGGGGGTGTTCCTGTCTTCATCCTACCTGCCTCAAAACCTTTAGCAACCAACTCTTCCGTAATTCCTGTAGAAGCCCCTTCACCTGCTCTTCCTCCTCCAAAACTTTTATCACCAATATGAATTAATCCATTTAAAAATGTTCCGGCTGTTATAATAACAGTTTTTGATTTAATCTTTAATCCCAAAGAAGTTTTTACACCAATTATTTTATTGCCGTCAAACAACAAACCGCTTACAGAGTCCTGATAAAAATCCACATTTTCTGTTTCCTCTAGCATGGTTCTCCAACACTCCGCAAACTGCATTCTGTCAGACTGTACTCTTGGACTCCACATAGCAGGACCTTTGGACTTGTTAAGCATCTTAAACTGTATTGCTGTTTTATCTGTTACAATACCACTATATCCTCCTAAAGCGTCAATCTCTCTCACAATTTGACCCTTTGCAATCCCGCCCATTGCCGGATTACAACTCATCTGAGCGATATTTTGCAAATTCATTGTAATTAATAAGGTATGTGCTCCCATGTTTGCGGCAGCGGCAGCGGCTTCACTTCCTGCGTGACCTCCACCCACTACAATCACATCGTATGTTGTTGAAAATAAACTCATTTTTCTATAGTTCCACGTGAAACTTTTATTTTATTTATCTGATTATCAATTACTTAAAATAGATAAAGCTCTATTTTCAGCACTCCTCATTTCTTTTTTATCTTCTTCAGACTTATCTTTAAAGCCTATATAATGCAAAACTCCATGAATCATTACCCGATGTATTTCTTCTTCAGACGAAACTTTAAAATCAGCCGCATTTTCCATTACTCTTTCCACAGAAATAAAAATATCCCCAGAAATTAATTTTCCTAAGGTATTATCGAAACTTATAACATCTGTTAAAGTATCGTGCTGTAAAAACTCTACATTTAATCGATGAAGATATGCATCATCACAAAAAATATAATTGATTTCTCCTATTTCAAAGCCTTTTTCTAAAACCACTTTTTCGATCCACTTTTCTGAAAGATTTTCATCTTTTAATTGAAACTCAGTTTCGTAATTAAATGCAATCATATTATTCTTTTTTTGTGTCAGAAAAATAAGCTCGAACTTTCTTTTTATAATTTTGCTGCAAAGGTAATGATTGTCTATTTAATATTTCAGTTTGATTATAAAACAGCTTTTTAAACTCAAGTGCTTTAATTTTATTCTTTTCATATTCCTTCTTATTGCCCGTAGATTTTCGCTTTTTATCTTTTCCTTGTTCTAGAGCAGCTTTATCTAACTTAAGTAACTCGTAATTCAATTGTTGCATTTTTTGAAGTGTGCCTGCATTAAAGCCTTTTTCTAAAATCTGATTTTCTAAATCTTCCATGGTTTTTAGCACCTTTTTATTAGCAGTATTTTCTCCAGACTTTCCTTCTTCACCCTCTTTTAATGCATCTTGAAGCTCCTGTCTTAACTGAGCTTGCTGCTTGAAAATTTCATACAATTCACCATCCAAGTCTTCATTCGAATTACCTTTACCTTCACCTTGTTTCTTTCCTCCTTCTCCAGATTTACCGCCTTGACCCTCTTTGCCTTTCTCTCCTTTTTTTCCTGGTTTACCATTATTCTCAGGATTTTCTCCTTCTTTCCCTTTTCCCTTTTTTTGTCCTTTTTTCATGCCCTCTTGCATTTTTTTTGACAAATCACCCTGCTTCTTTATCAAATCTGGTAAACTAAAGCCTAGGCTATTACTCTTTTTACCTTTCCCCATTTTCATGGACATGCTATTTTGCATACTATTTAAAATATTACTTAAATAATCTGCTAAATTATTAGTCGCAGTCAACACATAGCGTTGATTAGATACTCCTTGAGAAAACCTGTTCTCAGAAAAATTTTCTAGAGATTGATTTAAATTATAATGAACAGACGATAAGTCATCTTGAATTTTAGTCGATATTTTTGGAAGACGCATAGAAAGCACATACAAACTATCATCTATATGCTCAAAGTATGTTTTAATTCGATTTTGCTTTTTTAGATCTTTTCCAAAATCTGGATGAGAAGTAGAAGTTTCATTAAACTTTGTCATTAACTGCTCTTGTTCAAAAGAAAAAACAACCAAGTTTTCTAGCAACTTACGCAAATCATCCATGTTTTCCTCCATAGACTCTCCCTCCATCTCAAGCATTGCTTTTTGCATTTTAGCGCTCATCTCTTTCATTTTTTTAGAGGATTGCTTCTGACTTTTCTTAGCTTCAGATTGTTTTTGATTTTGTAATTCTTCTTCCGATTTCTTTAACTCCTTATCAATTTCATCCTTCTCGTCTTCAACATCTGGCAATTCCATAGGTTCTTTTAGCTTATCATTGTCTTTACCAAGCCCCTCTAACTCTTTTTTAATTTCATTAAACTTATTTTTAATTTCCTTCTGAGCTTCTAAAGTGTTTTTTACTCTCTTTTCCAAAACTTCTTGCTCTTTCGATAATTCTTCAATCTTACTGGCAATCTGCATGGTTTTTTGTTCTACATAAAAACGTTTTACCAACTCTAACATTTTTTCTAAACTACGTTGTTGTTGTTCGTTTTGTTGTGCTAATTCCTTTGCTTTCTTAACTAAATCTTCTTTATTTAATTTTTCTGCTATCTTTTGAATTTCATCTAACAACTTCTGTTGTTTTTCTAGTTTTTTTAATTCTTTTATACGCTCCCTTAAATCCTCTTTTTTCTCCTGTAAATTATCATTTTCTTCTTTCTTTTCGTCAAGATTTTCTTGCAGCTTATCAGTCTGACGCTGCATCATTTTTTTGTATTGTTGTTGGCGTTTAATAAAATTTTATATTTTCTTTTTATCATTCCAATTTATGCTCTTTTTATTCTGTAAATCTTGTTGGATAGTTTCTAACTGAACTTGCTCCTTTTTTTGTTTTTGAATAGAATTCTCTAAATCATTAATCGTATATTTTTGCTCTTTCAACAGCTCCTCCTCGACTTCTTTCTCTGTTTTTTTCCTATACTTAAAAACATTGCTTTTCGCACTCTTATTTCCATTTACTGCATCATTATCAAACACCTGAAAATACATTTCATAGTTCAATCCTTTTTGCAAGTTTAATTCATCAGGAAGTTGATAAAAAAATGTTTGAATACTTTCTTTTGTTATTGGAATGTCAAAAACCTGTGTTTGTTCCGAATTTTCTTCATCATAATAAATCAACTGTAGTTTTTTCAATCCATAATCATCAGAGATCTGACCAGCAAATTGAGCTGTTCCTCGTGAAATACTGTCAATATTTGAATTCACAGAAATTAACGGGTATTCGTCCTTTATAACATCCACGCTAAACTGTAATTTTTCATAATCATATAAATTTTTATTAGATGACGAAATTTGATAATTCAATGCAGTTTTGATTTTTTTTGTGTACTCAAAATTACCGTTAGAAATATTTTTAAAATAAACTCTTTTTTGATCGTTGCTAAAAGCTAATGAATCTGTTTGTATTGTTTGTACTCGCCAGGTAATTAAAGTACCTTCTGGTACGGTCAAATTTCCAGAATTTTTAATAATTTCATTTCCTCTACCCAGATAATTAGGATACTTTATTTTTAAAGAAATATTTTGTATTGTCGGAGTTCCAATAACGTTAATTTGATAATTTTGAGACTGAACTCCATTGGCTTCTATGTAGAAGTTTATAGGTTCTTGTACATCCGAAAACAGGTAAGAAAAAGTGCTATTTCCTTTATTTTCTAAATAATACTGTTGGTTTTTAAAAATAATTTTAGCTTCATTAGGTATTGTATTTCCTACTGTTTTTACGGATATTCTAATGGGCTTTCCTTGTATGACTTGCAAATCAGAATTCACTAAAAAAAAAGAAAAAGGTGCAGGTGGAATATACGATGTTCTATGATGCACAACACGATTTAAACTCTGTGTAAGTGATTCATTAACCCCTGTGAATAAAATAATTACCCAAATCAAAAAAGGAATAATTGCGAGTTTTAAATATTTTTTATTTTGTTTAAAGTCAATGGCTTTTACAAACGATATTGGTGCTAATTCTTTCGATTTTTGGTTGATACTTGCCAAGATTAAATCCGACTCACCGGAATTTTCATTTAACTGTAAAACGTTTAACAACTTGTCTTGTACCTCAGGAAAATGATTTCCAATAATTTTAGATGATTCTTGCAACGAAATACCTTTTCTAAAACCAATTAATTTAGAAACTGGAAAAACTATAAATTTAATCAATAGAAAAACTTCAACACAAACAAATAACCAGAACAAAACAGTTCTTGCCCCAGGTTTTAACCACAAAAAATACTCTAAAAACAAAATGAAAAAAAGATATAAAAACCCTAACGAAAGAAATAATATAGTTCCTTTTATTAATTCATTGATGTAATATTTCCTAGTAAATTGATTTAATTTTAAAGCAATGTTTTTGTATCCATTCATAATTAACTAATAAAAATAAGGTTTTTGCAGTAACTTGCAGTAAAATATTTGTTAAATCGATTTGTAAGTATTTTCAATTTAAAACAACTAAAAGTTTATAAGATCAATTTCATGAAAAGTTTTATTAATATTTGGATAATCTTTATTAGTCTTACTGCTTTTTCTCAAAGTCCTTGGACCAAAGAAAAAGGAGGGTTTTATACACAACTTTCGTTTACAACAATACCTAATTATAATACTTTATTTGGAAATCCTGATTATACTCTAAATGGAGAAATATCTGATAATACTATTCAATTTTATGGTGAATATGGTTTATCTAACACTACTACTTTAATACTAAACTTGCCTTACAAATATATTACTCTAAATAATTATTTAAACCCTGCTATAGATTGTATCGGAGATTGTTCTAAAGACGATAATACATTCGCTTTGGGTAATGTAGAAATTGGCATTAAACACAACTTTTCTAAAAAAAAGTGGATTATTTCTGGCCAATTTTCTGTGGAGGCAAATACAGGTACTTTTGAAGTTGCTTCAGGAATAAGAACTGGTTATGATGCCTTTACTTTTACACCACTTTTCTTAGCCGGAAAAAGCTTCAGAAAATCTTATTTACAAACTTTCGTTGGAACTAGAATCCGAACAAATAACTATAGTTCTAACTTTAAAATTGGTGGAGAATATGGAAGTAAAGTGACTAAAAATATTTGGTTAATTGGTTTTTTAGATATTGAAAAATCTTTTAAAAATGGAAATATTGTTTTACCTCCTATAAATAGAGCTACAGGGTTGTATGTAAATGATCAAGAATATGGTGTTTTTGGCGTTAAAGCAATTGGAGAATTTTCTAATAACTTTGGAATGACGGCAAGTTTACCTGCTGCATTTTTTGGAAATAATGTTGCACAACAAGTCGCTTTTTCTTTTGGATTTTATCATAAATTCTGAAGAAACCTGATTGCAACTAATTACTCAAAAGCCTTTTGTTAAAGCCTTTTTTTTATGCTTTTAGAAAAGTATCTTTGCAACTTTAAAATCAATAAAAAATGGAATCTAATGTTCGTGTTCGCTTTGCACCAAGTCCCACAGGGCCTTTACATATTGGTGGTGTAAGAACAGCTTTATACAATTATTTATTTGCTAAAAAACACAATGGAACTTTCGTCTTAAGAATAGAAGACACAGACCAAACACGTTATGTAGCAAATGCAGAACAATATATTATAGACTCCTTAGAATGGTGTAAAATCCCATTTGATGAAGGTCCAGGAAAAAATGAAAAATTTGGTCCTTACAGGCAATCTGAACGCAAAGAATTATATAAAAAATATGCCGATATTTTATTAAATTCTGGTTGGGCATATTATGCTTTTGATACTTCAGAACAATTAGACGCGCACAGAAAAGGACATGAAGCAAAAGGAAAAACCTTTATCTATAATTGGCATAACAGAGAAAAAGGACGTTTAGTAAATTCTTTAGTTTTAACGGATGCTGAGGTAAAAGCTAAGATAACTGCTGGAGAAAATTATGTAATCCGTTTTAAAACTCCCCAAGATGAAATTTTACGAATGGAAGATGAAATTCGTGGAAATATTACCATCGACACCAATACTTTAGATGATAAAATTTTATTTAAAAGTGATGGAATGCCAACCTATCATTTAGCTAATATTGTTGATGATCATTTAATGGAGATTAGCCACGTAATTCGTGGTGAAGAGTGGTTGCCGTCAATGCCTTTACATATTTTATTATACCGAGCTTTTGGCTGGAATTCTCCAGAATTTGCACATTTACCATTGATCTTAAAACCCGTTGGAAAAGGGAAACTAAGCAAAAGAGATGGCGACAAATTAGGATTTCCGGTGTTTCCTTTAGCATACACAAATGAGGATTCTAATGATGTCTCTCGTGGCTATAAAGAAGATGGTTATTTTGCAGACGGTTTTATAAATATGTTAGCATTATTAGGATGGAATCCCGGAACAGAACAAGAGATATTCTCTTTAGAAGAATTAGTGCAATCATTTGATTTAAATAGAGTTAGCAAGTCTGGAGCAAAGTTTAATCCTGATAAAACAAATTGGTTTCAACAACAATATATGCAAGCTAAAGAAGATTCAGAATTAGCGGATACATATTTTGCAATTCTTGAAGAAAAAGGAATTTATAAGGACAAATTTTTCGTTAAAAAAGTAGTCTCTTCAATTAAGGAAAGAGCAATTTTTGTGACTGATTTTTGGGATTTATCTTCATTCTTTTTTGAAGCTCCGAAAGAATATGACGCAAAAGCTTCAAAGAAAAATTGGAAGGAAGGAACATCTGAGTTAATGAATGAGTTAATCGAAGTTCTTAATAACATTCAAGATTTTTCATCAAAAAATACGGAGACAAAAATTAAAGAATGGATTACCCAAAAAGGTATTGGCTTTGGTAAAGTAATGCAACCTTTAAGATTATCTCTAGTAGGCGCTTTAAAAGGGCCTCACTTGTTTGACATCATAGAAATGATTGGTAAAGAAGTAACTATAAAAAGATTAGAAAACGCAATTTTAAAATTATAATTATGATAAAAAAAATAGTATTACTTTTAATTTTAAGTTTTGCATTTACAGCTAATGCTCAATTTGGAAACGGACAAAGAAATGGACAAAGACAGCAGCGTCAAGGACCAATGACACCATCTGCTCAAAAAGCTCCAAAACCCAATTTTAAAGTAGAAAAATATATTGGAATTGTAGTTTATGACGTCAAAAAAGCAGCAAAAAAATCAAGCATAAAATTATCCTCTAAAGAAGGAAAAGAATTTTCAAAAATATTAACGAAATACAATAAAGATATTAAGGATATTAAAAGAATTAATAGTTTTTTACTCCGAAACACAAAAGAGATGGTTGAAAATTATCAAAAAAAAGCTATGAAAAGCGGTGATTTTTCAAACCAAGTTAAGATTCAAAAACAAATGAACGAAAGTTTAAAACCAATTGGGAATGCAATCAAGGAAGAGGACAAAAAATTGGATAAAAAAATGACCGTTTTACTTTCTGAAAAACAATATAAAAAGTGGATTAAGTACAACAAAAAAAAATACAAGGTTTTTCCTAAAGAAAAAGAAGAATAGCCTTTAAAATAGCATCAAATAAAACCTTTAAAATTTAGATTTTAGAGGTTTTTTTTATAAAAAATGTAACATTTTTAGAAAAACACGTCTAATAAGTAACAGCTAAAGTTCAGTATCTTTACGTAAATCAATTATTAATTTCTAAATAATCAATTATGTTACCTATGACACCTATTATTATTGCACTCCTTGTACTTATTATTTTTGCATCTTTTTTTACGGTTAAACAACAAACAGCCGCTATTATAGAACGCTTTGGTAGATTTAACGCTATTAGACAATCTGGTTTACGTTTAAAAATTCCTTTTGTAGATCGAATTGCAGGAAAATTGAGTTTAAAAATTCAACAATTAGATGTAATCATTGAGACTAAAACTTTGGATGATGTTTTTGTAAAACTAAAAGTTTCTGTGCAATATAAAGTAATTTATGAAAAAGTATATGATGCCTTTTATAAGTTAGATTACCCACATGATCAAATAACTTCTTATGTTTTTGATGTTGTAAGAGCTGAAGTTCCAAAAATGAAATTAGATGATGTTTTTGTAAAGAAAGATGATATTGCAATTGCTGTAAAATCAGAGTTAAATGAAGCAATGATGACCTATGGTTACGATATTATTAAAACCTTAGTAACCGATATTGATCCAGATGGTCAAGTAAAAGAAGCAATGAACAGAATTAATGCTTCTGAAAGAGAAAAAGTTGCTGCCCAATATGAAGGAGATGCTCAACGTATCTTAATTGTAGAGCGTGCAAAAGCAGAAGCAGAAAGTAAGCGCCTACAAGGACAAGGTATTGCCGACCAAAGACGTGAAATTGCACGTGGTTTAGAAGAGTCTGTAGAGGTTTTAAATAAAGTAGGTATCAATAGTCAAGAAGCCTCTGCTTTAATTGTAGTTACGCAACATTATGACACTTTACAGTCTATTGGTCAACAAACAAATAGTAATTTAATCTTATTACCTAACTCACCTCAGGCGGGTAGCACAATGTTAAATGACATGGTTGCAAGTTTTACTGCAAGTAATCAAATTGGTGAAGCAATGAAAAACCAAAAACCTAAAGAGAAAAAATAGGTTTTACATTTGTAATTAAAAATAAGTTTAAACTAAAAAAGCTCAATTTACAGTGTAAATTGAGCTTTTTATTTTATGAAAAAAATTATTTTTTTTCTTCTAACTTTTCTTCAGACTCTTCTTTAGTAGCCTTCTTAAACTCTTTAATTCCGCCACCTAAACCTTTCATCAGTTCTGGTATTTTTTTACCTCCAAACATTAACAAAACCAACGCAACAATAATTGCTATTTGCCAAGGTCCAACCATCCCTAAATATATTGATAAACTAATCATAAGTTTTAAATTTTAATGATACAAAGATACAAAAAGGATTTTATTAATCTCTTTTTTGAATAATACCTCCAATAACTTTTTTATCCTTTACAACTTTTGGATTTCCTTTATAAAAAATCGAACCACCAAAACTAACTTTTGCATTTAATATTTCACCAGCTAAAACCTCGGCTTTTGCTCCTGTACCCGCTTTAACCATAGAGTTTACTTCAGACTTTAAAGCAAATCCATTGTAAACACCATATAAATCTACATCAACATTCTGATTTTTTGCAGTTCCTGTTAACTTAATAACACCTCCAGAAGAAGCTCTCACCTCCAAATATTCTACTTTTACAACTAAATTTATAAAAGCTCTTTCTTGAGAATTTACCTCTAAATTATCCTGAGAAATTTCTTTTCCAGTAATGGTAGAACCTTCATTTGCATCAATGACAGTAATATTATTATTGTGATATAACCTTATTAAAACCTTACCTCCTGCAGCATTATTTTCTGGTTTCAAAGAAAAGGGTAATGATAACTTTAAGGTGTTATTTACATTCTTAACTTTAACTATTTCAGACTTTTCACCTGTAATTTCTAATTTGTGTTCTTTGGACTTTATCAACTCTACTTCTATACCGTTATATACTTTTAGCGTAGAATAATCTCCTAAGTTTTTAGTAATTACTTTTTGTGATAAAGCATTAAAACTAAATAATAATGCACATATATAAATTGTTTTCTTCATCATTTTAAAATTTGATTATACTACTTAAATTAATAAGCATATCACTATAAAGATTTTTTTAATCTTTTATTGTGGCAAAAATAATAAAGTTATTAATCTTCAATCAAATTAAAGTCTAAATGTTTCCGTTCTAAATCTGTATGTTTTACTTTTATTTTAACATCATCTCCCAATTGATAAAGGTGTTTGGTAGATTGACCAACAATTGCATATTGTTTTTCATCAAAAATATAATAATCGCTTTTTATATCTCTAATTCTAACCATTCCTTCACATTTATTAGATTTAATTTCTACATAAATTCCCCATTCTGTAACACCTGTAATTACACCTTCAAAAACTTCGTCTTTATGATCTTGCATGTATTTTACTTGCATGTATTTAATAGATGATCTTTCTGCTTTCGAAGCTAATTCCTCTCTATTTGATGAATGTTTACACTTTTCTTCGTACGAATTCGCTTTTGGCGCATCTCCGCCGTCTAAATAGTGCTGTAACAAGCGATGTGTCATAACATCTGGATAACGTCTTATTGGTGATGTAAAGTGGCTGTAATAATCAAAAGCTAAACCATAGTGCCCAATATTTTGAGTGGTATAGACAGCTTTAGACATTGTTCTAATGGTTAAGGTTTCAATCATGTTAGATTCTGCTTTACCATGAACATCGCTTAACAACTGATTTAAAGAGTCTGAAGTAGTTTCTTTTGTGTCTGTATTAATTTTATAACCAAATTTACGAATCATATTTTGTAAAGAAGCTAATTTTTCAACGTCAGGCTCATCATGAACTCTATAAATAAAAGTTTTGTTCGTTGCTTTTCCCTTGGAAAAACCAATAAACTCAGCAACTTTTCTATTTGCTAATAACATAAATTCTTCAATTAATTTATTAGCATCTTTAGACTCTTTAAAGAAGACGCCAACAGGATTAGCTTCTTCATCTAAATTAAACTTCACCTCTACCCTATCAAAGGAAATAGCCCCTTCTTTCATTCTTTTTTTACGAAGAATTTTAGCTAATTCATCCAACTTTAAAGTAGCTTCTACAATTTCTGGAGTAACTTCATATTCTTTATCAATAATAGAAATATCAGAAGGCATAGTATATGACTGAATAGTGTCAGATAATTTGCAGTTCTCTATAATAGATTGTGCTTCCTCATAAGCAAAACGTTGGTCTGAATAGGTTACTGTTCTTCCAAACCATTCGTTTATAATTTGTGCTTTTTCATTTACTTCAAAAACAGCAGAAAAAGTTAATTTTTCTTCATTTGGTCTTAAAGAACAAACCCCGTTACTTAACATTTCTGGCAACATAGGTACCACTCTATCCACTAAATAAACAGATGTTGCTCTTTTATAAGCCTCATCATCTAAAATAGTTTTAGATTCTAAATAATGCGAAACATCTGCAATATGAATTCCTATTTCATAATTGCCATTTTCTAATTTTGTAAATGACAATGCATCATCAAAATCTTTTGCATCTTTAGGATCTATTGTAAAGGTTAAATCTTTACGCATGTCTCTACGTTTAGAAATCTCTTGTTTTGTAATTTCTATCGATAAATTTTCTGCTTCTTTTTCTACTTCAGATTCAAATTCAAAAGGTAAATCATATTCCAACAAAATAGAATGCATTTCTGTATTGTGATCACCAGGTTTTCCTAAGACTTTTGTTATTTTACCAAACGGATTTTTAGAATTCTTAGGCCAATCAGAAATTGTTGCTTGTACTTTATCACCATCTTCTGCGCCATTCATTTTATTTTCTGATATAAAAATATCCGCGTACATTTTATGATTGTCTGGAATTACAAAACCAAAATTTTTATTTTTATTCTTTTGTAAAACGCCTACAAATTCAGTTTTTGCACGTTCTAAAATTTCAACAACCTCACCTTCTAATTTCTTTCCACTTCGCCTTTTATAGACAAATGCTTTCACTGTATCTTGATGTAAACCCTTTCCAAGATTAATATTTGGGATAAAAATATCGTCTTCATAATCATCTGTAACAAAATACCCATTGCCATTTGAGGTTACATCTAGTGTACCAATAGAATATTTTCTATCCACGTTTACTTGAAATTTACCTCTTTCTACTTCTTTTATTTGCTTTGTAGCGGTTAATTCTGCTAATTTCTTGATTATCTGATTTTTCCCATCAGTATCAGAAATTTTTAATTTTGCAGCAATTTGTTTATGGTTGTAAAACTTTTCGCTGTCTTCATTTAAAACTTTAAATATATTTCTGGTTAAGTCTTTTACGACATTACCTTTCTTTTTAAATATTCTTTTATTCTTTTTTGTCATTAATTCTTACTTCTTATTATGTGTTACTAAAATACAATTATTTACTGTGATTATATATTAAAAAACAGTTATCAATCTATTATTGTATTTTGGCTTTTTTAAAATTATTATTTATGTCTAATCCTTGGTTTATCATTGCGAACCCTATTGCAGGAAATCGGAAATTTTCTATACAGTGGAAGGAAATTCAGCAATTACTTAACAACAAGAATATAGACTATTCTTTTGCTTTTACACAGTTTTCTAAACACGAAATTGAATTGGCACAAAACGCTATTCAACAAGGTTTTAGAAATATTATTTCAGTTGGTGGAGATGGAACGCTACATCATGTAGTTAACGGAATAATGCTGCAAAGATACGTAAAAACTTCTGATATAACTATTGGAGTGATTCCTTTAGGAACTGGAAACGATTGGATTAAAACGTATAACATACCTAACGATGTAGAGAAAGCGATAGAAATCATACATCATAAGAAAACAATTCTACAAGATATTGGTGTTATAAAAACCAAAAATAAAAGTAAAACTTACTTTAATAATGTTGGGGGTTTAGGTTATGACGGATATATTGTTCATAAACTAAAAAAACTAAAACATTTTGGCTCTATTGCTTATTTATTAAGCGGATTGGCGGGTTTATTTTTTTATAAAAAAACTGTATTTAAAATTACTTTTAATAATAAATCAATAGAAACTAATTGTTTAATGGCTTTGATTGGAATTTGTAAATTTTCTGGAGGTGGAATGCAATTTACGAAAGATGTAAATACTGCTGATGGTTTGTTTGATATAACCATTGCTAAAAATTTAAATATTTTTGATTTACTTGTTAATATTAAAAAATTATATAACGGAAATATTGTGCATCATAAAAAAGTAGAAACCTATAAAACCAAATTAATAACTGTAATTCCGCAAACTTCAAAACCTTATATTCAAGCAGATGGGGAATTAATTGGAACTGGTAAAGTTTCTTTTAAAATTATTTCAAGAGCAATAAATTTCGTGATTTATTCAAAATAACGTTTTTATTTATTTTCATAGCAAGAAATTAAAAAAGTGTAATTTAATTACAAAATATTTAATTTCTTTTTTTAGACACTATTAAGATTTTATGACACATAAATGTTTTAAAAAAAACTTTTATACTTCCTACTCTTTTTTTCACTTGTATCTTACAGTCAAACAGAAAGAACTATTTCTGGAATTGTAAAAAATAAAGCAAATAATACAGAATTAATGCGTCTTTATAATAAGAACACCTAATTATTAAGATGAAACATTTACGTAAAATTATCGATTTCTTCGCTTTTATATTCCTTACAAGTATTTTAATTAATGTAATTACTATAAACACTTTTTTAAATAAAAGCGCAAATTACAAATGAAACTGTAGAGCTTCAAAAAGACACTATTTACCTTTTAAAAGTAGAAAAGAAAACAGTTTAGTTACTTCTTACTTTACTAAATTATTTTTATTCCTTTATATTTCTTTTCTTAAATCTAACGATTACTTTAATTTAAAAAAAGCTTAAAATTTTACTTTTACCAACAGTTATCAACATTCTATATTATAATCATTTTTCTTTTATAAATTTTTAAAAAACAATGATGTTTATAATAGTCTGTGAATAGCTACTATAAAATTTTACTTTTTTATTTTAATATATTACTTATTAAAAACCGTCTACATTTTATAAGGTACTTAAAAGCTTAAAAATCAATTAAAATTTAGAGTTATTAACAATAGTTATAAACAGTAATTAACCAGAAATTCTTAATATTTAATAAACTAATCTATGTAAATAAATTGTAAAATTTATGTTGATAACCTTTTATGAAAAACTCATAAAAAAAGTTGTGTATATGCATCTACTCCTTGTATTGTAATTTATTTTCAATCTACCTAAAAAACTTATAAAACTTTGCATATACTTCTTAACATTTAGATAACATAGTTAAAGAGTTAAAAATTAAATAGTTATTAAAAAACCTATTTTTTTGATTGTTTATAACTGTTGATTAGTGTTAGTTTCTGTATTTTTGTACAGACAACTAAATTAAAATCAATCTATTATGACAATTGCCATTGGTAACGACCACGCAGGAACTTTATATAAATTCGAAATTATAAAACATTTAGAAGAAAAAGGGTATAAAGTTTTAAATTTTGGAACGGATACAAATGATTCTATGGATTATCCAGATGCGATTCATCCAACTGCAGATGCTGTAGAAACTGGTAAAGCTAAATTAGGTATTATTCTTTGCGGAAGCGGAAACGGTGCGCAAATGACAGCAAACAAACACCAAGGAATAAGAGCTGCACTTTGTTGGAACAACGAATTAGTTGCATTAACAAGACAACATAATAATGCAAATGTTCTAACAATTCCTGCTCGTTTTGTTTCTTTACAACAAGCTATTGGTTTTGTGGATATTTTTCTTTCAACAGAATTTGAAGGTGGAAGACATGGAACAAGAGTTAATAAAATTTCTTGTGCTGGTTAAATTCACTATTCTTACATAAGTATCTTTAATTGTAATATAAATATAAATAAAACCTGAATTCGGGTACTTTTAATAAATTTTAAAAATGAATTTCGTTACAAAATCCTTTTCAGAATTAACAACAACAGAACTCTATAAAATTCTTCAATTACGTTCTGAAGTTTTTGTAGTTGAGCAAGATTGTGTGTATCAGGATTTAGATTTTAAAGATCAAAAATCGTTACATGTTTTTGGTTTTAAAAATGATAACATTATTGCTTATACAAGAATTTTTAAACCGGGGGACTATTTTGATAATGCAAGTATAGGTAGAGTAGTCGTTGCTGATACTGAACGTAAATTAGGTTACGGTCATGATGTTATAAAAGCTTCTATAAATGCTATAAAAACTCATTTTAATGTTGATGAAATTACTATTTCTGCTCAAAAATATTTAAAATATTTTTATGAATCTCATAACTTTATTCAAGTAGGAGAGGAGTATTTAGAGGACGGCATTCCACATATAAGAATGGATAGAAATTAATTTTTATTCCTTATCAAGGTTAGATAAAATAGTCAACCTCAAGAACTCCACCTACTGCTAGGTCATCTAATTTTATTTTATCAATTCTAACACGAATTAAACGTAATGTTGGAAAACCAACAGCAGCAGTCATTTTTCGAACTTGTCTAAATTTTCCTTCTCTAATGATAATAGCAACCCAGCTAGTAGGTCCATGTCTTGCATCTCTAATTTTTTGACTTCTTAACGGAAATTTTGGATTCTTAACTATAGAAGCCTTACCCGGTTTTGTCATATATTTTTTTCCATCAAAACCAATTTCTACACCAGTTTTTAGTTTCTCTATAGCTTCTTGATTTATAAGCCCATCAACTTGTACGTAATATTCTTTTTCATATTTACTACTTCTAATTTCTTCGGAAACTTTACCATCCGTAGTTAAAAAAAGTAGTCCTTCTGATGCAACATCTAAACGACCAATTGCCATGGTTCCTTCAGGAAAATCATATAATTCTCCTAATAATTTTTTCTTCCGCTTTGCGGGATTTACAAATTGAGAAATCATTCCCCAAGGTTTGTGAATTATAAAATGGCGGTGTTTTTTTATCAACTTATAAGACTTTAATTTCTACAGAAAATTTATTTTTTCCTTCGGATAAACTCATATTATCTTCAGAGAATTTTTGATCTGTATAAGAAGTATATTGTGTAATTGGTTCAATACAAAGCATGTTGTTAACCTCTGTCCAAAGCATAAAATTATCAAAACCTTGGGTAGAAATTTCTAAATCTTTTTTATTTTTATTTTTTAATACAATTTTATCAGAATTTATTACTGGAAAAGCATTTGAACCCGCCTTAAAAATATCCTCTAATGTAATTTTTAAATCTTTAGATTCTAAAGTTTCTTTGCCAGAGTTAGAGAGTAAAAAAGCGGGATGGTACCCTAACATAAAAGGCATTCCTTTTTCAGAATTGATTATAAAATCAATTTTTAAAATATTATTTTCCAACCTAAAATTCTTTTCAAAAGAAAAGTCAAAAGGCCAATGTAAATTTTCTTCAGAAGATTTTATTGGAAATTTACTATTTTTAATGGGTGTATTTTTTTTATACTTTTTAATGAAATTAGCACTGTTTTTATTACTAGCTATTAAAGTATAATCGAGTTCACGTAATAAACCATGTTGATCTTGAATTGCATCACCTTTTTTGGTATGAACCCTAAAATTATTTTTAGAAGTTGGCCCAATAATAGGAAACATTTCATCGTCAGAATTCCGCCAACCCTTATTTCCTTTTTGATGAATGTATTCTTGATTTTCTTTTTGAAAACTTACTAGCTCACCTAAATCAATTATAACTTCACTATTTTTGTTTTTTAAGAAAACTTTAGAAATCATTATTTTATAAATTTCCAGTAAAAATAGGATAAAAATGTAATTTAATTTTTAGGAAAAAGGATTTATATTTTCGTAACTTGTGACACTTATTTAAAAACAAAATTAGGAAGATTTATGGCAGCAGATAAAGAAAAACTAGCAAAACTAAAAGCATTACAACTTACCTTAGATAAGTTAGATAAAACTTACGGAAAAGGTGCTGTAATGAAGCTTGGTGACGTAGTTACTGAAGATATAGATGCAATTTCATCTGGCTCTTTAGGTTTAGATTTAGCATTAGGAGTTGGTGGTTATCCAAGAGGAAGGGTTATCGAAATTTACGGTCCAGAATCTTCTGGTAAAACTACATTAACATTACATGCAATTGCAGAAGCTCAAAAAGCAGGCGGAATTGCTGCTTTTATTGATGCAGAGCATGCATTTGATAAATTTTACGCACAAAATTTAGGTGTAGATATAGATAATTTAATTATTTCTCAACCAGATCACGGTGAGCAAGCTTTAGAAATTGCAGAAAACTTAATTCGTTCTGGTGCAATAGATATCGTTGTAATAGATTCTGTGGCAGCTTTAACGCCAAAAGCCGAAATTGAAGGTGAAATGGGAGATTCTAAAATGGGTCTTCACGCACGTTTAATGTCGCAAGCATTGCGTAAATTAACAGGTACTATCTCTAAAACAAAGTGTACTGTTATTTTTATCAATCAATTAAGAGAAAAAATAGGAGTAATGTTTGGGAACCCGGAGACTACAACTGGTGGAAATGCATTAAAATTTTATGCTTCTGTGCGTTTAGATATAAGAAGGAGAACACAAATTAAAGATGGAGACAGAGTTATTGGAAACAGTACGAAAGTTAAAATCGTTAAAAATAAAGTTGCACCACCTTTCCAAATTACAGAATTTGATATTATGTACGGACAAGGAATTTCTAAAGTTGGAGAGATTTTAGATATTGGTGTAGAATTAGGTATCGTAAAGAAAAGTGGCTCTTGGTTTAGTTATGGTGAAACGAAATTAGGCCAAGGTAGAGATGCTGTAAAGGGATTGATTAAAGACAATCCAGAACTAGCAGAAGAATTAGAAGGAAAAATAAAAGAAGCTATTGATAATCAAGATTAAGTTTTAAAAGTTCTAATTATCATTTAAAGCTGCTATAGAAATAATCAATCTATAGCAGCTTTTTAAATTTAAATTATGATTAAAGTAACAGAAAACATACAATTAAAGAAAGTATTGAATTCAGATGCTGAGACTCTTTTTAAATTGATGAAGGAAATTTACCCTCCAGCTTACAGTCATTTTTGGATTGATAAAGGAGATTGGTACATAAACACTCACTACGCTAAAGAAAATATTTTAAGAGAGTTATTAGAAGAAAACTCAGATAATTATTTTATTATTTTTAAGGACAGTATTATTGGAAATTTTAGAATAATATGGGATGAGAAACTAACTGGTTTAACCCATGAAAAACAAGTAAAATTGCACAGAGTATATCTACACCAAAAAACACAAGGAAATGGAATTGGTAAAAAACTTATGGCTTGGTTAGAAAATAAAGCAAAACAAAAAAGTTATGAAATTATTTGGTTAGACGCAATGAATGAGCAACAGCAATCTTTTCAGTTTTATAAAAAACTAGGTTATAAATATCATTCTCACATTTTTTTACCTTTTAATTTATTACATGAAGCAGTTAGAAAAATGAATCAATTGTATAAAGTAATTTAAACACCGGTACTTCCAAAACCTCCAGAACCACGTTCAGTTTCATTTAAAACCTCAACTTCTTTCCAAGTTACACGTTCATGTTTTGCAATCACTAATTGTGCAACTCTTTCGCCATCATTAACTTCAAATACTTCATTTGATAAATTAACTAGAATTACCCCAATTTCACCTCTGTAATCAGCATCTACAGTTCCTGGAGAATTTAAAACAGTAATTCCTTTTTTAGCGGCCAAACCACTTCTAGGTCTTACTTGTGCTTCAAAACCAGCAGGTAAAGCTATAAATAATCCTGTTTTTACAATGGTTCTTTCTAAAGGTTTAAGAAGAATAGACTCACTAATATTCGCTCTTAAATCCATTCCAGCGGCCCCATCAGTTTCATAAATAGGAGTTGCGTGTTTAGATTTATTTATAATTTGTACGTTCATGTATGAATAAATTGCTAGATATTTTTTAAAAAATACTTAAAATAGGATTGTTTTGATACAAATATAATAAATCAGTTAAGGTTTCTTTATAAGTTAATTGTTTTCTTACATTTGAAATTTAAATTTTAAGAAATGAGTGAACATCATAAGATTGCAGTATTAGGTGGAGGAAGTTGGGCAACAGCAATTGTTAAAATGTTGATAGAAAATACAGAAACTGTTGGGTGGTATATGAGAAGCGCCCCGGCAATAGCTTATATTAAAGAAAATCATCACAATCCAAAATATTTACGTTCTGCCGAGTTAGATCCAAAACACTTAGATTTATCTAACGACATTAATTATATGATTACTAATTATAGTGTTTTAATTTTTGCAATTCCTTCCGCTTTTTTAACAAGTGAATTAGATAAATTAAACGAATCTTTAGAAAACAAAACTATTTTTTCTGCTATTAAAGGCATCGTTCCGGAAACAGGTTTAATTGTTGGTGAGCACTTTCATAAAAAATACAATATTCCTCTAGAAAATATTGGTGTAATTACAGGTCCTTGTCATGCAGAAGAGGTTGCAATGGAGCGTTTATCATACTTAACAATTGCGTGTCAAGATGAAAATAAAGCCAAAATAATGGCAGACTCTTTAAATAGTTGGTACATAAACACCAAGATTTCTGATGATATTATTGGTACAGAATACGCTGCAGTGTTAAAAAATATTTATGCAATTGCTGCTGGTATTGCTCATGGCTTAGGTTATGGAGATAATTTCCAAGCCGTCTTAATGAGTAATGCAATTCGTGAAATGAAACGCTTTATAAAAAAAGTACATAAAATGAAACGTAATATTAATGATTCTGCTTATTTAGGTGATTTATTAGTAACTGGGTATTCAACATTTAGCAGAAATAGACAGTTTGGAAATATGATTGGTAAAGGATACACGGTTAAATCTGCTCAATTAGAAATGAGTATGATTGCTGAGGGCTATTATGCAACTAAAAGCGCTTTTAATATTAAAGAAGAGAAAGGAACAAAAACACCAATTATAGATGCGGTTTATAATGTTTTATATGCCGAAAGAGATCCTAAAAAAGAATTTAAAAAGTTGACAAATAAGTTGGATTAATTGTTTAATTTTGAACAATTAATTATTTTTTTAAACTTTTACTATGAAAACAATACAAGAGGTTGTAGAAAGTACCATTAGAAAAACACCATTTATTGAAGAAGCTCTAAATGAAAAGTTGATTAATGTCTCTTCTTTAGCAAGAATTATTTTACCAGAAGTTTCACAAACTTTAAAAAAAGACGTTAAAGTTGGGGCGGTAATGATGGCTATCAATAGGCTTTCACCGGCAAGTGAATTACGTATTAGAAAAAATATTAAAAAATTAGCTTTAGATCTAGGCGATGTAATTGTCCGTTCTGATTTGTGTGATTTCACTTTTAAGAATACTCCTTCGTTATTGCGTGAAATTGCTAAAATATTAACAAAATGTGCAGAAAATTCTGATTATTTTTTAACTGTCTCTCAGGGAATTTTTGAAACAAATATTGTTACTAGTAAAAACTTAAGACCTTTTGTTGAAGAAATATTTGAGCAAGAATATTTAATAAACAGTGTTTTAGAACTAGCATCAATTACGATAAAGTTGCCAAAAGAAAATTTAGAACAATCAGGTATTTACTACTTTATTTTAAAGCAATTAGCTTGGGCAGATATTCCGTTACAAGAAATTATTTCTACTACAAATGAAATGACAATTGTTGTAAAAGAAAAAGATATCAATCAAACCTTTGCTATTTTAATGGATATGAAATTAAATTAAAAAATGGCTAAAAACGATCCGTATGCAGCCTTAAGAATAAAGGAATTTAATATTTTTTTATTGGTAAGATTTCTATTAGTATTTGGTTGGTCTATGCAATTTATTGTAATCGAATGGCAAGTCTATAGCCTCACAAAAGACCCATTATCACTAGGTATCATAGGTTTAATGGAAATTATTCCTGCTTTTTCTATGGCGTTATTTGCAGGTCACATTGTAGATCAAAAAGAAAAAAGAAATTTGTTAGCAATTTGTACTGGTGCTTTTTCATTAATTAGTCTAGGGTTATTTTTATTAACCTCTAAGAACATTGTTGGTAGTTGGTCTACAAATTCAATTCTTTATTCAATTTATGGTTTGGTTTTCTTTGGTGGCTTTTTACGTTCATTTTTTGGGCCTACAATTTTCTCTTTAGTGGCTTTAATTGTGCCTAAAAAAATATACCATAATGCAGCAACATGGAGTACAAGTACATGGAAAACAGCCTCAGTTTCAGGAGCGCTTTTTGGTGGTTTTTTAATTAGTTGGATAGGTGTTGACAAGACCCTATGTTTAGTTTTTATTCTTGTAATTTTATCACTTATTATTCTTTTTCAAATTAAAAAGCAGCCTATTTTAAACACAAAAATTGGTGAGCCAATTATGCAAAGCTTAAAAGTTGGCGTGCAATTTGTATTTCAAAATAAAGCAATTTTAGGAACTTTATCGTTAGATATGATTGCTGTTTTATTTGGAGGAACTGTTGCAATTTTATCAGTATTTGCTCAAGATATTTTAAAAGTTGGCCCTGAAGGTTTCGGTGTTTTAAATGCATCCATTTCTATGGGAAGTATCCTTACTATGTTTTTAACAACTTACATTCCAATTAATAGAAATACAGGGAAAAAGATGCTGATTTCTGTTTTCATTTTTGGAGTAAGTATTATTGCCTTTGGATTGTCATCTATTTTTTTGGTAAGTATTTTAGCGCTATTTATAAGTGGTGCAGCAGACGGAATTTCTATGGTAATTCGTCAAACGATTCTACAATTAAAAACGCCTGATGAAATGAGGGGTAGAGTTTCTTCTGTAAATTCAATGTTTGTTGGTTCTTCTAATGAATTAGGTGCCTTTGAAAGTGGTTTAGCTGCTAAAATATTAGGCCCTGTTGTAGCAGTAGTTTTTGGCGGATCCATGACTTTAATTACGGTAATTGCTACTGGAGCCCTAAGTCCAACGATAAGAAACTTAGATTTAACGGAAGATATTAAAAAACATGAAAAAGAAGAGTAATCTTCAAATTTTGATGCATAGAGAATAAAATATTTCATGAAAAAAATTTGTACCCTTTTTTTTTTAATTTGTTCATCAGTCAGTTTTTCACAAAAAATTAAATTAAAAGTTTTAGATGTTGACACAAATACAGCTATTGAGAGAGCTCATGTTTTTTTTGCAAATAAAACGACGTATACAAACGAAAAAGGGGAGTTTTCCATACAGCTAAATAAAAAAAAGAGCATTACCTTTTCTGTTTCTCATCTCAAATATGAAACAAAAGAAATTGTTTATAACAAAAACAGTCCAACCTTAATAATTTTTCTAAGGGAAAAACAAGAAACCTTGGCGGGTATAAAAATTAATGTAAACAGGAAACTTAAAAATACAATCCATTTTAGCAAATTACAAGATTTACCAAGGGCCGTTTATTCTTTTGGATCTATTATAATCGATTTTAAAATTTACATTTTTGGAGGAGATGCTTCAAGTCTTTACGAAAAAAACAAAGAGGGATTGAGTCAGGTTCAGTTCAGTGATGAAGCAGAAATAATGAAATTCTTAACAAAGCCTAAGCCTATTAGTTTTCATAATTATTCAGGAGACATCCAGTTGTATGATATTAATACAAAAGAATGGCAAATTAAAAAAGCCAAAACGATAAAAAGAGGGTACCATAACGTAATTTGTTACAAGGATACTGTTCTTATAATTGGAGGCAAAAAAATGTCTAAAAATAAGACAAGAGAATTACTTGCAAATCAAATAGAACACCTTTCTTTAAAAGATTTATCGATAAAGAAAGATGAAGTAAACCCTCATCAAGCGGTAGATTTTGGTTCAGTACTTTATGATGATAAAGTATTAGTTTTTGGAGGCTCTATTAAGCAATATGAAAACGGAAAAGTTAAGTTTTCAGATGATATACATTTTTACGATTTAAAAACTGGTTATTGGTATTTACTATCTAAAATGTCTAAAGGAAAAGAAGTTACAGGTATTGTTTTCGATCATAAATTATACTTGTTTGGTGGTTTCAATAGAAAAAATTTAACAGAAATTGAATCATTTAACTTAAAAACCGGAAAGTGGAAAAAAGAAGGAGACCTTTTTAGAGGTATGAAAAAACCTGCGATTACAAAGGATGAAGAATTTATTTATCTATATGAAGACGGAAAATTTATAACCTTTAATCCTAAAAAAAGAGTCCTTAAAGAATACAAAATAGATTTAAATTTAGAAGATTTGGGTATGCATTTTCTAAATGAACAAATCTATCTTATTGGAGGTTTTCAAGTAGAAGAATTTAGAAAATTTCCTTCAAATGGTTTTTATACTATTGATGTCTCAGTGTTTTCAAAAACAAAACCACTTAAAATTAAAAAACTTCATTTTTAATAGTTTATTCAAAAGTTGTAGCGACTTTTAATTGAAGATCTAATTCTTGTTGATATTTTTTGGATGTTTTTTTATCCCAAGAAAAGTAATCTTCAAATTCAGTAAACACGAAATCTTTATACATATTTACACTATGCGTATCGAAAAATAAACGACCTGTTCTTCGCATAAAAAAATCAGTTGGTGTGCAAGCCATCTCGTAATTTACAGTGAACCAAACCTCAGCTTTTATCATTTTTTCTTGCTGATTTTCATCAGTTAATTCATCGAATTTCTTTAAGATTAAATCTGTTTGTTTTCCATAATTGTAAACTAGATATTCAGCATCTTTTTCAGAGAAATCTACTTCTGCAATTCTATTATAAATTGCATCTGTATAGCTTTTTACTTCGCTAGAATCTTTAAAAGTTCCTCCAGAAAGTACAATTTCTTCTGTTTTAATATTATCAAATTCTTTCTCAAAACGGCGTTTGTGTTTTTTTGTAACCAAATCCACAATACGTTCTGCCATTTTTCTGTAGCCTGTTAATTTTCCGCCAGCAATAGAAATTAATTCAGTATCAGAAACAAAAATTTCATCTTTTCTAGATAATTCTGAAGCTGATTTTCCTTCTTCATGAATTAAAGGTCGCAAACCCGCCCAAGAAGATTGTACATCTTCAAGACTTAAATTAATTTCAGGAAACATATTATTAACTGCTGAAATTAAATACATTGCATCTACTAAAGTTGTGTTTACATGGTTTTTATCTTTCTGATAATTAGTATCTGTAGTGCCAAAATAAGTGACTTTTCCTCGCGGAATTGCAAACATCATTCTTCCATCAGGAACATCAAAATAAACAGATTGTTTTACAGGTAATTTATCATGAGCAACAACCAAATGAACTCCTTTTGTAAGGTGCAAACGTTTCCCAATTTTTGAGTGATTTATCTGACGTAATTCGTCAACCCAAGGACCACAGGCATTTACTACATATTTGGCTTTTATATTAAATTCGTTACCAGAAAGAGTGTCTTTTACTTTTGCGCCAACAACTCTATTATCTTCATAGATAAATTCTTTAGCTACTGTATAGTTGATGATTTTTGCGTTATAATCTAAGGCTGTTTTTAAGACTTCTATGGTTAAACGAGCATCATCAGTTCTGTATTCTGCGTAATAACCTGCACCATTTAAAATATTTTTTGGTAACAAAGGTTCTTTTTCTAAGGCCTCTTTTTTAGTGAGCATTTTTCGTTTGTCTTCTCCTTCTACAGAAGCTAGAATGTCATATACTTTTAAACCTACTGAGGTAAGCCAAGATCCATAAGTTCCGCCATCAATTAAAGGTAAAATCATTTTTTCTGGGATCACTAAATGTGGTGCTAATTTGTGCACAATTGCACGTTCTGTGCCAACTTCTTTTACCAACCAAAAGTCAAATTGTTTTAAATAGCGTAAACCACCATGAATTAGTTTTGTTGATTTACTCGAAGTTCCAGAAGCAAAATCGTTTTTTTCAATCAAAGCGACCTTCATCCCTCTGGAAGCAGCGTCTAAAGCAATTCCACTACCTGTAATTCCACCACCAATTATTAGTAAATCAAATTCTGCAGCTTGTAAATCGTTGGTGATACGTTCTCTATTAAAAAATGAAAATTTTTTCATGTTTTTTATTCTAAAATGTTTGTTGGTAAACCATCAATGCTTGTTTGGTTTTTGTCTTCCCAATATTGTTTTATATTTTCTTCTCCTTGGTTTTCTGCCCAATTATTTAAATCGTTTCGCTCTCCTTTAAATTCATAAAACGGAATCGACATGCCACAAGAAGTTTGTGCAGATTCTATAGTGATATCAAATATTTGACGTGTTCCTGGAGTTTCTGAAAACAAAGAAATTACTTTATTCCAAGTTGCATCATTTGGTTTAATCTCTTTTCCTTTCCCATACAAACGTAAAATATTTGGCACTTTTTCAAAAGAACAAAACATAATAGTAATTCTTTTATTTTCATTTAAATGTGCTGCTGTTTCATTACCACTTCCAGTAACATTTAACCACAAAACTCGATTTTCATTAATCACCCTAAAAGAGTCCATCCCTTTTGGAGATAAATTTATTCTACCAGAATTAGGCGCTGTGGCTATAAAGAAAATCTTTTGTGCTTCAATAAATTTTTGAAGTCGTGATGTAATTTTAGTATAAAATTTAGACATAATTATGAAGTAAAATTATCTAAAAAATCTTTTTTAAATTTCTGACCTAAAGGTATTTTATTTGAATTTATTATTACAGTATTTCCTTCAATATAATCCAACTTTTTTTTGTTGATAACAAATGATTTATGCACTTGTTTAAAATTAGATTTCGGAAGTTTTTCAAACATACCTTTTAAGGTTTTATAGGTTATTAAATAACTATTATTTATATGAACTTTTATATAATCTCCAATACTTTCTAAGTACAGTATATCTTCAATTTTAACCTGATGTAATTTTTTATTTGATTTTATAACAATACTTTCTTTAAAATTAGCTTTTAGGTCTTTGGTTTTTGACACAGCTTTAACAAACCTGTCAAAAGAAAAAGGTTTTAATAAATAATCTAAAGCATCTAAGTCAAAACCTTCTATTGCATATTCAGAATAGGCAGTTGTAAAAATTACGTTAGGCGGCTTTTGCAACGACTTATAAAAAGAGATGCCTGAAAGTTGAGGCATATTAATATCTAAAAAAATCAAATCAATCGCATTGTTTTTTAAATATTCTAAGGCTTCTAACGCATCATTACAAACTTGTTTTAACTCTAGGTAATCAATTTTATTGATAAAAGATATTAAGACGTTTTGAGAAGATGGTTCATCATCAATTATGATACAACTTATTTTCATTTTTTTAATTCTAGAGTTAGTTTTACACTAAAAACACCATCATTAATCTCAGTTTTAAATGTATGATTATTAGGATATATTAAAGTTAAATTTTCCTGAATATTTTTTAAGCCAATACCATTGTAGTTTCCGTTTTCTAAAGTATTCTTTTGCTTAAAATTATTTGATAATTTAAATGTTAGTCGATTATTGTTTTCATGTAAATCAATATTAATAAAAGGGTTTTTTACCCCGCTTTTTAAACCATGCTTAAAACTGTTTTCAATTATTGGTAACAATAACATTGGGTAAACTTCTAATTGTTCATTTACGTTGTATGTAAAACTGATTTTAGAGTTTTTTATATGTCTGTTTTTTTCAAAAGCAATGTAGTTTTTAATCAAATCAATTTCCTTGTTTAGAGGAATTTTGTCGGTTTCAACATCATATATAACATATCTTAAAATATCTGATAATTGTAAAATAGCATTGGTGATTTCTTCTTTTTTATCGATGGCTAAAGAGTACAATACATTTAAGGAATTGAATAAAAAATGCGGGTTTATTTGTCCTTTTAAATAATACAATTGATTTTCAATTTCTTGCTTTTGGGCTTTCAAAGCCTTGTTTTCAACCTGATTTAGATAAACCCATTCTTCTGCTAATTTTGATAAGCTAGAAAGTGTGAAAAAGATAAAAAAGATGAAATAGATTTCAACTGTATTATGATAACTGATAAAATAATAATCTTTAAAAAAAGTATTTACTATTAATTCGAAAAATAACGCATTTAATTCTGAAAAAACGATTAGATTAAGTATAAAAAATACAGAGAAAGTAATGTTTTTTTCTTTTTTGAGATAGGTTGGAATTAAAAAATAGAGGTTGATAGAAACAGGGATTATTAGAGTAATTACAAAGCAAATGGTATAGATATAATCAATTTTCTCTGGAGTTATTCTTCCAGAAAATAAGAATAATAGTATGATAAAGGAACAAACCCATAATATAGTATTAAAAACTACTTTATTATGAGAGTGTGTTCTTTCTAAGCTTGATTTATTCAGCATCACTTGTTTTCGTTAAAGTGTATTTTGTTGAGGTATCCCATTTATTATCATCTTTAGATTTTGTGTATTTTTCTATAAATTTATTTAATTCTTTAGAAGACGCAGTTAGTAAAAAATTTTCTTTTAAAACACCAATCTTTTTGTGTTCAATTTTTATTTTCTTATTTTTAAAAAGAGATTCAACTTTTTTCTCGTCTAACCATTTTATCTCTATTTCTCCGCTTTGAGAAACATCATATTTCACTAGACTATGCGTATATATTAAATGTTTTTGTAGAAGATTGTTAATATCGTCTTGATATTCTAATGGGTAAAAGTCTAAAAATGTTTGATTGTTTACATTAAAAGGAGTTGCTATAAATAAAGCTTCTTCACCTTTGAACTCTCGTTGAATATAATAACTGTTTTTATATTCTTTGTACAATTGTAAATCTTCCATTTTCATCTTTTCAATTGGGTTGTCTTTCGTGATTTCATCTTTAAATGGAATTACAGTCCAAACACCTTTTTTCGAATCTGTCCATTTACCAATAAAACGCTTATCAAAAGAAATCGATTTTTTAGTGTAAAAAGGATTTAAAGACTTTACGACACAAGAACTTAATAAAAGAATACTTGCAATGACTAAAATTGTGTTTCTAATTTTCATGATTATCAAATTTAAAATTATTTGATACAAATGAAGTATAGATTCAAATCTTTTAAAAAGAATTTAGATAAATACTATTTTTTTCTCGATGAAAGTTAGTTTTGATGTTAATCTATCCAGTTTTTAGAGCGCTCAATTGCTTTTAGCCATTTTTTATATAAACGCTCTCTTTTTTCAGGAGACATATTTGGAGTAAATTTTTTATCTACTTTCTTGTCTGTTTCAATATCTTGCTGGCTCCATAAACCCACACAAATTCCTGCTAAATAAACGGCTCCCATTATTGTGGTTTCAGTATTTTTTGGACGCTCTACAACAGTATTTAAAATATCAGCTTGAAATTGCATTAATAAATTATTTGCGCAAGCGCCACCATCTACCTTTAAAGAAGTTAACGGAGTTTCTGCATCATTTTGCATGGCAATTAGCAAATCTTTAGTTTGATACGCTAGAGACTGCAAAGTTGCTTTTATTAAGTGATTTTTTCCTGTATCACGTGTTAAACCAAAAATAGCTCCTCGTGCATACATATCCCAATAAGGAGCTCCTAAACCAGCAAAAGCAGGAACAACAATAACGGGGTTTTCTTCTTCAACTTCTTGCGCAAATAACTCACTTTCTTCTGCGGAATTTATAATTTCTAATCCGTCTCTTAACCATTGAATTGCGGCACCCGCAACAAAAACACTTCCCTCTAAAGCATAATATACTTTACCATCAATTCCCCAAGCAATTGTGGTGAGCAAACCATTTTTAGAAAATTGTAGTTCAGTTCCTGTGTTCATTAATAAAAAGCAACCAGTTCCGTATGTGTTTTTTGCTTCACCTTTATTGAAACACGCTTGTCCAAAAAGAGCAGCTTGTTGATCTCCAGCAATTCCTGCAATAGGAATTGTATGACCATCTAAAATAAAATCTCCAAAATGAAAAGAAGATGGTTTTACTTCCGGTAACATCGATTTTGGAATATTTAGTGCTGATAATAATTTTTCATCCCAACATAAATTCTTGATATCAAAAATTAAGGTTCTTGATGCATTGCTATAATCTGTTGCGTGGACTTTTTTATCCGTTAAATTCCACAACAACCAAGAATCTATAGTTCCAAAAAGGAGGTTTCCTTTCTCTGCTTCTTCTCTAGCATTTTCTACATTTTCTAATATCCAATGAATTTTTGTTCCAGAAAAATAAGCATCAACAACCAAACCTGTTGTTTGTTTTATATGATTTTCTAATCCTTTTTTCTTTAAATCCTCACAAATACCTGCGGTTCTTTTATCTTGCCAAACAATGGCATTATAAATAGGCTTTCCTGTGTTTTTATCCCAGACAAGGGTCGTTTCTCTTTGGTTTGTAATTCCTAATCCAACAATATGTATAGGATTAATATTCGCTTTTTGTATTACCTTTTTTAAGGTGGATAACTGCGTTTCTAGAATGACTAAAGCATCGTGTTCTACCCAACCCGATTTTGGAAATATTTGAGGAAACTCTTGTTGGCTCATAGCGATAATAGTTCCTTTTTCATCAACAATTACTGAGCGTGAACTTGTAGTTCCTTGATCTAACGCTAAAATATATTTTTTGGACATCGATAATTAAAAATAGGATTTACAATTTACGAAATAACATGTATATAAATTATTACCTTTAACAAAATAAAAACTCTTTTTATGGAATATGGATTTTTGTCAGTAATACCGCCAATTCTGGCTATTATTTTAGCGCTAAGAACCAAACAAGTTTATATTGCTTTGTTATTTGGAATTTGGTTTTCTTGGTTGATTATTGAAAACTGGAACCCATTAACAGGAAGTTTAGCAATGATTGAAGGCATGGTAAATGTCTTTCAATCTGAAGGAAACACAAGAACAATTATGTTTAGTGCCTTAGTAGGTGCTTTGTTAATTTTTATTCAATATTCTAGAGGAGTAGAAGGGTTTATCAATATTTTAAACAGGCAACTAGTAAAGTTAGAAGGTAAAAAAACAGGTTATAGTAGAGTAATGGTTCAAGTATTAGCAACCGTAACAGGGTTGTTATTGTTTGTTGAAACAAGTATTAGCTCTTTAACGGTAGGAACTTTATACAGACCAATTTTTGACAAGCTTAAAATACCAAGAGAAAAGTTGGCATATATAGCAGATTCAAGCTCTGCGCCTTCGTCTATTTTAATTCCTTTTAATGCTTGGGGAGCTTTTATTATGGGACTTCTATTAACACAAGGAATAGAAAAACCATTTTCAGTGATGATGGCTTCTATTAAATATAACTTTTATCCTCTTTTAGCAATTACAACTGTTTTTATTGTAATCCTTACAAAGAAAGATTGGGGGCCAATGAAAAAAGCCGAGAAAAGAACTAAAGAAACAGGTGAATTGATGAATGCAAACTCTAAGCCAATGGTTTCTGATGCCGTTACTTCATTTCCGCCAAAAGAAGGAATAGAGGCAAAAGCGTATAACATGATTGTTCCGCTCTTAGTAATGGTCTTGATGATGCCAATCAACTTAATATATACAGGTTGGGATGCTGTAAAAACAGCTACTTCATTTTTAGATCATGCGTCACTTGCAATTGGAGAAGGCTCTGGTTCTTCATCTGTTTTATACGCAGTAATCACATCCCTTTTGGTAGCTATGATTATGTGTTTTATACAGGGAATTATGAGACCAAAAGAAGCTGTAAATTTAACTTTAAAAGGAATTAGCGAGTTAATGCCATTAGCTTTATTAATGTTGTTGGCATTTGCAATTGGTGATGCTTGTAAAGAATTAGAGACAGGTATTTATGTTGCCAACGCTACAAAAGAATGGTTGTCGCCAGAATTATTACCAGCAGTTGTTTTTATAATTAGTTCCTTTATTGCATTTTCTACAGGAACATCTTGGGGAACATTTGCAATTATGTTAGCAATCTCAATTCCGATGGCAAATATTCACGGAGCAGATGCAACAATTGTGGTTGCAGCCACTTTAGGAGGAGGAATTTTTGGAGACCATTGTTCACCAATTTCGGATACTTCTATAATCTCTTCTATGGCTTCTGCAAGTGATCATATAGACCATGTAAAAACACAATTACCTTATGCCTTAATCGGTGGAATAATTACTACAATTTTGTATTTGATTATTGGTTTTTTTGGGTGATAGATATACTGTCATTCCAAAGAAGAATTAGGAGTTAATATTAAACCGCTAAAATACCCCGTTTTTTAATTTCAGGAATCATACGTAGCGTGCCTTCTTTAATTGTATTTTCTTTAAAAAGGAAGGTCTTTTCATACAAGGTATTTCCTTCGAAGAATGTAACCTGAAAACGATTGTTGAGTTTAAATAAGTCAGGCTGTATTAATTCAATTTTAGCAAAAGAATTTGCAGGAAGTTTGTCTAGTTTTTTACGTAATAAAGAAGTGGTTTTTGTCTCAGAAAAACCTTGAGAAACAATCACCATCATTTTTACAGCAATATTTTTATTATTGATGATATATACATTCCAATCATCTGTTTTATAAATATCATTGTATTCATAAACGACTGCAACTTCTATATCTGAAACAACAGGAATATGTATATCTTTTTTCATGTGTTTTGAATTGATTTCAGGGTCTATATAATTACCAAACTTTATAGAAATCTTCTTTAGAGATGACTTCACCATCACAGTCGTCAATAGTGAGTTTTTGATCACTTAAACTACCAAATTTGTCGCTAAGTTTTTCGGTGCTATATTTTAAAATTTTTTCGTTATTGTAAACAGTGATTTGTTTAAGAATTACGTCAGACTCATTCGTTTCAAAAAGCCAAGTGGAAGTTCCCCAGCTTACATATTCATCCTCCCTATTTTCATCCCAAAACTGTGAAAAATAGTTCATTATATCACAGATTTAAATTGCTCTAAGAAACGCTTATCGTTTTCATAAAACATTCTAATATCCGGAATTTGGTATAGCAACATGGCAATACGTTCTATGCCCATTCCAAAAGCATAACCAGAATACTTTGCAGGATCTATATTTGCATTTTTTAGCACATTAGGATCGACCATACCACAACCCATAATTTCTAACCAGCCAGTACCTTTTGTAATTCTATAATCTGTTTCAGTTTCTAACCCCCAATAAATATCTACTTCTGCACTTGGTTCTGTAAATGGAAAATAAGAGGGGCGTAAACGTATTTTAGACTTTCCAAACATCTCTTTTGTAAAGTATAAAAGTGTTTGTTTTAAATCAGCAAAAGAAACATCAGTATCTATATATAATCCTTCCACTTGGTGAAAAATACAATGCGCTCTTGCGGAAATGTCTTCGTTTCTAAAAACTCTACCTGGAGAAATTGTTCGAATAGGCGGTTGATTTTCTTCCATGTAACGGACTTGTACAGAAGAAGTGTGTGTTCTTAATAAAGTATCAGGATTTTTATCAATAAAAAAAGTGTCTTGCATGTCTCTTGCAGGATGATATTCTGGAAGGTTTAAGGCTGTAAAGTTATGCCAGTCATCTTCAATTTCTGGACCTTCAGAAACGGTAAAGCCAATTCTATTAAAAACCTCAATAATTTGATTCTTTACCAAAGAAATAGGATGACGTGAGCCTAACTCAATAGGTTCTGAAGGACGCGTTAAATCTCCATAAACACCTTTTTGTTCCCCAGCAGTTTCTAACGCATCATTTAATTCAGCAACTTTTACTTCTGCCGACTTTTTCAAGCTATTTAATGCTTGCCCAAAATCTTTACGCAATTTAGCGTCCACATTTTTAAATTCAGAAAATAAATCTTTTAGCAAACCTTTGCTTCCTAGGTATTTAATTCTGAAGGCTTCAACTTCTTCTTTAGTCGTTGCATTAAATGATTTTACATCACCAATAAGTTCTTTTACTTTATCTAACATTTTAAACTTAATTAGAATGCAAATTTAATCTTTTTTAAATAGTTTTAGATTGTATTTATTGAGAAAACAGTAACTGTAAACGAAATCGATTGAAATAAGGGTATTCACAAAAATTATTTTAATTATTTTAATTATGAGATATTGAAAATTACCTATATTTGCGCAGTTAAATTTTTATTAATATTACAAAAAAACATGGATAAAAATATCAAATCTAAAATTGATGGATTCATGGAGTTGGTTATGAAGAGAAATAACCATGAGCCAGAATTTTTACAAGCTGTACAAGAAGTTGCAGAAACGGTAATTCCTTATATCATTAATCATGATATTTATCTTGGTAAGAACATTCTTTTAAGAATGGTGGAACCAGAAAGATTAATCTCGTTTCGAGTTTCTTGGGTAGATGATAGTGGAGAGATTCAAGTTAATAGAGGGTATAGGGTTCAAATGAATTCTGCAATAGGGCCATATAAAGGAGGTTTGCGTTTTCACCCAACGGTAAATGCAAGTATTTTAAAGTTTTTAGCTTTTGAACAAGTGTTTAAAAATTCTTTAACAACTTTACCTATGGGTGGAGGAAAAGGAGGTTCTGATTTTGATCCAAAAGGAAAATCTGATAATGAAATTATGCGTTTTTGTCATTCTTTTATGACAGAACTGTATAGGCATATTGGTCATAATACAGATGTTCCTGCAGGAGATATTGGAGTTGGAGCAAGAGAAATTGGCTATATGTTTGGAATGTATAAAAAATTAAATAATACATTTACTGGAGTTCTTACTGGTAAAGGTGCTTCTTGGGGAGGGTCCTTAATCAGACCAGAAGCAACTGGGTACGGTACTGTATATTTTGCACAAAATATGTTATTGCGACGATCTGATTCGTTTGAGGGGAAAAAAGTAGTTATTTCTGGTTCTGGAAATGTAGCACAGTATGCTGCTGAAAAGGCAATAGAATTAGGTGCAAAAGTAGTTACTCTTTCGGATTCTGCAGGATATATTCATGATGAAGACGGAATAAATATAGAAAAATTAAAACACGTAATGTTTCTTAAAAACGAAAAACGTGGAAGAATAAGTGAGTATTTAGAAAAATATCCAAACGCCAAATTTGTTGCAGGAAAAAGACCTTGGTCTGTTGCTTGTGATATTGCTTTGCCTTGTGCCACTCAGAATGAGTTAGATGGAGAAGAAGCAAAAGAACTGGTTAAAAATGGATGTATGTGTGTTTCTGAAGGTGCAAATATGCCTTCAACTCCAGAAGCAATTCATGAGTTTCAAAAAGCTAAAATATTATTTGCTCCCGGAAAAGCAAGTAATGCGGGAGGTGTAGCTACTTCTGGTTTAGAAATGAGCCAGAATTCATTGCGTTTAAGCTGGACCCGTAAAGAGGTTGACGATAAATTACAAGTAATTATGGAAGATATTCATGATTCATGTGTACAATATGGAGAAAATGAAGATGGTTCTATAGACTATATAAAAGGAGCAAATATTGCTGGTTTTGTTAAAGTTGCAGATGCAATGTTAGCACAAGGGGTCGTATAAAAATATTGTAGTAAATTTAAATCCGAAAGACGCATCAATTTATTTGATGCGTTTTTTTGTACAACTTAGTTTAAAAACTAATCTTTACGATTAGAAATTTTGCATATATGATCATGTTCTCTAATTTTCTTTTTGGATTTTTTTTCTCTTTTGTAGGCTCTATAACACCAAGTATGTTAAATATAACCGCCTTAAAAATCAGGCTAGAGAAAGGTAAGAAAGCAACGAATAAATATGCAATAGGGGTTTCAATAGTTGTTATTTTACAGGTTTATATTGCGGTTCTTTTAACCGAATATATTGCAGAAAACCCAGCGGTTATAGAAACCTTAGAAAAAGCAGGAATTATTATTTTTCTCTTGTTATCGTATTATTTTTATAAAGAATCTAAAAAAAGTAAAATTCATATTGAAACAAATAAAGCAAAAAGTGAGAATCCATTATTAACAGGTCTTACTCTTTCTATTTTAAACATGTTTGCAATTCCTTTTTTTAGTGGAACAATAATAACTTTAGAAACTTTTAATCTTTTTAGTTTTAATTTCATTCCTGTTTTATTTTTTACTTTAGGGTCTGTAATAGGCACTTTTTTCATCCTCTTTTTATATGGCGCTTTTGCGAAATTTATTCAGAAAAAAACAGGAAAATTAACAAAAGACATTAATATAATTTTATCTATTTTAACCGGATTAGTTGCTGTTTTTGCAGTAATAAAACTCTTTTTTTAAAGAAGAAATGAAAAATATAAAGAACCTAAAAATTCAAGGAAACCATAATAAGCCAATTTTAATAGATGTTTTTTTTAAGGAAACCAAGCAACCAAAACCAATCATTATTTTTTGTCATGGTTACAAGGGTTTTAAAGATTGGGGAGCCTGGCACTTAATGGCAGAAGTTTTTGCGAAAGCAGGATTCTTTTTTGTGAAGTTTAATTTTTCACATAATGGAGGAACTGCTGAACAACCGATAGATTTTCCGGATTTAGAAGCTTTTGGTAATAATAATTACACAAAAGAACTAGACGATTTAGAATCTGTAATTAATTGGATTTCCAATAATACTGATTTTAGAAATGAAGCAAAAAAAGAAGATATTTCTTTAATTGGTCATAGTAGAGGTGGCGGAATTGTGATTTTAAAATCGAAAGAAGATGCTCGCGTAAAACAGGTAATCACATTGGCTAGTGTTTGTGATTTTGAGAAAAGAACAGCAACAATTGGAGATTTAAAGGAGTGGAAAAAGGAAGGTGTTAAATATGTTGTAAACGGAAGAACAAAGCAAAATATGCCTCACTTTTATCAGTTTTACGAAAACTTCATCCAAAATAAAGAACGATTAGATATTAAAAAAGCGACTGAAAACTTAGAGATTCCGTATTTAATAATTCATGGAAATAAAGATACTTCTGTTTTGATTGAAGAAGCAAAAAATCTAAAAAAATGGAATCCAAGTAGTGAATTTCGAATTATTGATAATGCAAACCATGTCTTTAATGTTTTTCACCCTTGGAAAGAAAATTCACTTTCTGAAGAATTAAAAAGCACCACTCAGATTTGTATTGATTTTTTGAAATAAAAGCACGTTGAAATTCCGTATTTTCGAAAGATGGATTTAGAACCTCCTTTTCGAAAAATTATTCATGTAGATATGGATGCATATTATGCATCTGTAGCACAATTGGATAACCCTGAATTAAAGGGGAAAGCAATTGCGGTTGGGGGAGGAGGAATCAGAGGTGTCATTTCTGCTGCGAGTTACGAAGCAAGAAAATGCGGTGTAAAATCGGCCATGAGTGGTGTTTTAGCAAAACAAAAATGTCCAAATTTAATTTTTGTAAAAACAGATTTTGAACGTTATAAAGAAATCTCCGCCAAAATCCGACAAATTTTTTACGAATATACAGACTTGGTTGAGCCGCTTTCTTTAGACGAAGCGTATCTAGATGTTACCGAAAACAAGAAAGGAAATCCGTCTGCGAATGCAATTGCACGAGAAATTAGACAGCGTATTTTTGAAGAAACAGGTTTGCGAGCTTCTGCCGGAATTTCAATTAATAAATTTATTGCTAAAGTAGCTTCAGATATCAATAAACCAAATGGACAGAAAACGGTTCATCCCGAGGAGGTTATTCCTTTTTTAGAAGCGTTAGCGGTCAATAAATTTTATGGAGTTGGTAAAGTGACAGCTGCAAAAATGTATAATTTAGGAATTTTTGTGGGAAATGATTTAAAGAAAAAATCATTAGAAGAGTTGGTGAAACTTTTTGGTAAAGCGGGAACTCATTATTATAATATTGTTCGCGGAATTCATAACAGCCGAGTAAAACCAAATAGAATTCGTAAATCCATAGCAGCTGAAAGGACTTTTAATGAGAATATTTCTTCAGAAATATTTATGTTAGAAAGACTGGAGATTATTGCAGAGGAACTCGAAAGACGAATGAAAAAATCAGACACAAAAGGGAAAACGATTACTCTAAAGATTAAGTATTCTGATTTTACACAACAAACAAGAAGTAAAACGAAAGCATCTTTTATGCAGACTAAAAAGGAATTTTTGCCAGTTGTAAAAGAATTATTATATCAAGAAAAATTAAAGAATTCAGTTCGTTTATTAGGAATTTCTTTCGGAAATTTAAACACCATAAAAAAAGATCCGGTTTGGGTGCAATTACAGTTTGAATTTTAACACACAATCTTATTACGATAAAGAACGAAGAAGCCTTTGGTTAATTAACCTTACTGTAGATTTTACCATGACAAAAAAGAGTAAATGAAAATAAAAAAAGTAAGAACAAATTCTAAAAATGAAGATTTCATTAAATTAGTAAAAAAATTAGATGCATATCTAAAAACTACTGATGGAGATGAACATGATTTTTACAATCAGTTTAATCATATTGATGTTTTAAAAGATATTGTGGTAATTTATTTTAATGACATCGCAGTAGGTTGCGGAGCCATTAAAAAATTTGATGATACTTCTGTTGAATTAAAAAGAATGTTTGTTTCATCAGAAAATAGAGGTTCGGGTATTGCACAAAAAATACTTCAAGAATTAGAAACGTGGGCAAAAGAATTAGGATATCAAGAATGTATTTTAGAAACAGGAGTAAGACAGGTAGGTGCTGTGAAGTTTTATAAAAAGTGTAATTATAAAATCATTCCAAATTATGGGCAATATAAAAATATGGAAAATAGCATTTGTTTTAAAAAACGACTATAAATGAATTACAGTTACTGGGAATTAAAAGAGTGGTTTACAAACATTGATTTTACTATTGTTGGTAGTGGAATTGTAGGTTTAAATTGCGCTTTAGGACTGAAAAAAAAGCATCCTAAAGCGAAAATTCTAATTCTAGAAAAAGGGATGTTGCCACAAGGCGCAAGTACTAAAAATGCTGGCTTTGCTTGTTTTGGGAGTTTATCGGAATTAATAGACGATTTAAACTCTCATACGGAAGAAGATGTTTTTAACTTAGTGGATAAGCGCTGGAAAGGGTTACAGTTATTGCGTAAAAACTTAGGGGATAGCAATATCGATTTTCAGCAAAATAAAGGATTTGAACTGTGTGAAGATCAAGCTTTTTTTACGGAATGTATTTCTCGTAAAAATCAAATTAATGCGTTATTAAAACCGATTTTTAAGACCGATGTTTTTTCAGTTTCTGAAAACACTTTTGGTTTTAAAAAAGTGCATCAGCAATATATTGTAAATAATTTTGAAGGTCAAATTGATACTGGTAAAATGGTGTTTGAATTGCTGCATAAGGTTCAAAATTTAGGCGTTAAAATTTTAAATAATATTAGTGTTGAGCAGTTTATAGAAAATCAAAGTAAAATACACGTAAAAACCAACAGGTTAGATTTTTACACTAAAAAAATATTTATTGCAACGAATGGTTTTACTTCGAAAATTTTGAAAGAAAACGTACAGCCAGCAAGAGCACAAGTTCTAATTACAAAGCCAATTAAAAACTTACATATAAAAGGAACTTTTCATTTAGAAAAAGGGTATTATTACTTTAGGAATATAGATAATAGAGTGCTCTTTGGAGGAGGTAGAAATCTCGATTTTAAAACGGAAGAAACGACTGCATTCGGTCAGACAGAGATCATTCAAAACCAATTAGAAAAGATATTAAAAGAAACAATTTTACCAAATACAGACTTTGAAATTGAACACAAATGGAGTGGAATTATGGGTGTTGGAAATCAGAAAAAAGCAATCGTTAAACAGCTTTCTGAGAACGTTTTTTGTGGAGTTCGTCTAGGGGGAATGGGCATCGCAATTGGTAGTTTAGTTGGCAAAGAGTTGGCGGATTTACTGAATTAGAGATATGAAAGAAAACCTCAAAAATTTTGATATTATTATAATTGGAGGCGGTTTGGCGGGTTTGTGCAACGCAATTCACTTATCTAAATTTGATAAAAAAGTGCTATTAATTGAGAAAAACAACTATCCAAAACATAAAGTATGTGGTGAATACATTTCTAATGAAGTCTTGCCATATTTAGAGTTTCTTGATATTAATCCTTTTAATTTCGGTGCGGTAAAGATTGATAGGTTCGAGCTTTCGACAACTAAAGGTAATTTGATTTCAGCAAAATTACCTCTGGGAGGGTTCGGAATTTCTCGTTACAAGCTCGATTTCGAGTTGTCAAAAAAAGCAATAAAAAATGGCGTAACCATATTAAAAGACATTGTTCTTAATGTTGATTTCTCCAATGATTCTTTTCTAGTACAAACGAAAGAAAATAAAAAATATACATCAAAAATTACAATTGGAGCATTCGGTAAAAGAAGTGTCTTAGATGTAAAAATGAACCGTAATTTTATTCAAAAAAAATCACCTTATTTAGGGGTGAAAATTCATGTAAAAGGAAATTTTCCAGAAGATTTAGTAGCGCTTCATAATTTTAAAGGAGGATATTGTGGTGTTTCTAAAGTAGAAAATAACGCGATTAATTTGTGTTATATCACCAACTTTTTATCGTTTAAAAAATATAAAAACATTGATGATTTCCAACAAAAAGTTGTTTTTCAAAATCATTTTTTAAAAGAGATATTCAATGGCTCTGAAGCTATTTTTGAAAAACCATTAACGATAAGTCAGATTTCTTTTGTAACTAAAAATCCAGTAGAAAATCATATTTTAATGTGTGGTGATTCTGCAGGAATGATTCACCCTTTGTGTGGAAACGGAATGAGCATGGCAATTCAATCTGCGCAAATGGCGTCTAAATTGATTCTAAATTACTTTAATGGGGAGTTGAATTCGAGAAATGAACTTGAAAAGCAATATATTAGAGACTGGAACAGAAAATTTAGTTTTCGTTTAAAAACAGGTCATTTTATTGCAATGTTGTTTAGAAAAGATAAGATTGCAGCTGTTTTGCTACAAGTTTTAAAGAAATTACCTTTTTTGTTGCCAATAATTATAAAACAGACACACGGAAAATTAATGAAAATTTAATGGATTTCTTTATAAATACAAAATACAGAACAGACAAAGAGGAGTTAATGGATGATTTTTCTATCGGTGGAGATTTGTTAAGAGATACATTAGATAAATTAGAAAATATAAACCGTTGGTTAGGCGGTAATCTAGTAACCTTAAATTCATTGAAGAAAATTTTAAAAAACCATCCAAAAGAACAGGAGTTAAAGATTGTAGATATTGGTTGTGGTCATGGAGATATTTTGCGAGACGTAGCTAAGTTTGGCAGAAAAAATGGTTACAATATGAAGTTGTTAGGAATCGATGCAAACCCAACTGCGATAGAATATGCAGATGAATTATCGACCGAATTTCATGAATTAAGCTTTACAACCGAAGATATTTTTTCTATGGAATTTAAAAAAAGGAAATTTGATGTTGTTTTAGCAACACTATTTCTTCATCATTTTAAAGAAGAGGAGCTGGTTTCTTTTTTGGGAAACACATTAAAACAAACGAAAATAGGAATTGTAGTTAACGATTTACACAGACATAAATTAGCATATTATTTATTTATGATATTATCCCTTTTTATTAAAAATAAAATGATTATTGAAGATGGTTTAACTTCTGTTTTAAGAGGATTTAAGCGAAAAGATTTGGTTAAAATTTCTGAACAATTAAGTATAAAACCACAAATTTCATGGAAATGGGCTTTCCGTTATCAGTGGACACTAATAAGAACAAAGTTTTGATTTAGACATTTAAAAAAGATCAAAACTTTTGAATTTCAAAGGAGAAAATAATTGTGACAAAAAAATAATATGAAAGTAAAAATAACATCAGTTGCAAAACAGCTGCCAAAATATTTTAGAGAAACAAAAGATATCATTCCGTTTGTAAAACACTGGATGCAAAATCAAGAGACTCGTTTTCAGCGAAAAGTAATTAAACTTTTTGAAGGAGCTGGCGTTGATAAGCGCTATTCAATTATGGATCCTGAAGAAGTTTTTATAGCAACTTCTTTTGAGGAAAAAAACAATATTTATGCACGAGAGGTTGTAAAATTAGGAGAACAATCGTTAAAAAAAGCATTGGAAAAAGCAAACTTAAAAGCTATTGATTTGGATTTTATTATTACAGTAAGTTGCACGGGGATTATGATTCCTTCGATGGATGCATATTTAATAAATTCCTTAGAAATGAAGCAAGATATTGTGCGTTTACCAGTCACAGAAATGGGTTGTGCAGCAGGGGTCTCTGGCATTATTTATGCAAAGAATTTTTTAAAATCAAACCCAAATAAAAGAGCCGTTGTTGTTGCGGTTGAAGCACCAACGGCAACGTTTCAATTAGACGATTATTCAATGACAAATATTGTAAGTGCTGCCATTTTTGGTGATGGCGCTTCTAGTGTGATTTTGTCTTCATATGAAGAGGATAAAGGGCCAGAAATAATAGACGAAGCTATGTATCATTTTTACGATGCTACAGAAATGATGGGTTTTAACCTTGTAAATACCGGTTTGCAGATGATTTTAGATAAGGAGGTTCCACAGAAAATATCAGATCACTTCCCGGCCATTGTGCACCCTTTTTTAGAAAGAAATAACCTAACAATTGAGAATATCAATCATTTGATTTTTCACCCTGGAGGGAAAAAAATAGTGCAAACCGTAGAAGACTTATTTGGAGTTCTAGGTAAAAATATAGATGACACAAAAGAAGTGCTTCGTTTGTATGGAAACATGTCTAGCGCAACTGTTTTGTATGTTTTAGAGCGGTTTATGGATAGAGATCCAGCAAAAGGAGAAAGAGGTTTAATGTTGAGCTTTGGTCCAGGTTTTTCTGCACAAAGAATTTTGTTAGAATGGTAAGAGAATTTCAAAATAAAAATTATTGGGCACTAATTTTAGGTGGATCAAGTGGCTTGGGTCTGGCAACTGCAAAAAAGTTAGCCAAACACGGTATGAATATTTGTGTTGTTCATAGAAACTCAAGAGCTCAAAAACAAGAGATTGAAAAACACTTTAATGAAATTCGAAGTGAAAATATTGAATTTATTTCTCACAATTTTGATGCTTTAAATGTTGAAAAAAGAGAGGGATTTATACTAGAATTTATAGAAAAATTAAGAGGAAAGGGCACAATAAAAACGCTGGTTCACTCTATTGCAAAAGGCAACTTAAAACCTATGTTTTCTGAAGAAAAACAGGTTTTAAAAAATGACGATTTCCAAATTACTATTAATGCAATGGCTATTAGTTTGTATGATTGGTTTCAGGCAATATTCGATAAAAAATTATTTGCAGATGACGCAAGGATTATCAGCTTTACGAGCGAAGGAAATTCGAAACCTTGGAAAAATTATGCAGCAGTTTCTGCGGCAAAAGTTACGTTAGAAGCTATATCTAGAAATATTGCTATAGAATTTGCTCAATTCGGAGTTAGAGCAAATTGTATTCAAGCTGGCGTAACAGATACAGCTTCTTTAAATATGATACCTAATAGCGAAACGATAAAACAGCACACATTAAAAAGAAATCCTTTTCGGAAACTAACAACCCCGGAAGATGTTGCAAATGTGGTATATTTATTAAGTAAAGACGAAGCTTCGTGGATTAATGGAACGATTATAAAAGTTGATGGAGGGGAAAGTTTAAATTAAAAATGGACAAGAAAAAGATTATACAGTATTTACCTTATACGAAGCCTTTTTTGTTTGTCGATGAAATTATGCATGTTTCAGAAAATGGAGTTTCCGGAAATTACACATTTAAAGAAAAAGAGTTTTTTTACGAAGGTCATTTTAAACACAACCCAGTAACACCAGGTGTAATTTTAACAGAGACGATGGCGCAAATTGGTTTAGTGTGTTTAGGTGTTTTTTTATTAAAAGAAGAGATTTCATTAGAGGTAAAACCTCAAATAGCATTAACTTCAAATCAAATTGATTTCTTTTTACCTGTATACCCCAATGAAAAAGTAAAGGTTGTTTCAGAAAAAGAATATTTTAGATTTAATAAATTAAAATGTGCAGTAAAAATGTACAATGAAAAGGACGAATTGGTTTGTAGAGGAACTATTTCAGGAATGGTTGTAGCAAAAGAAATACTCAAGTAAATTCATAAAAAGATACTGAAATGAATTCAGCGCAAAAGAAAAATAGAGTTGTTATTTCGGGTTTAGGAGTTGTCGCTCCGAATGGAGTTTGTATAGAAGCGTTTACAAAAGCCATAAAATCTGGAACCTCTGGAATTTCGTTTCATCAAGAATTAAAAGACAAAGGTTTTTCCTGCTGTATTGGTGGAATTCCGGAAGTGTCAGAAGAAAAAAAGTTAGAATATTTAACACCTTTGCAGTTAAGAGGTTTTAATAGTACCAGTATTTTATATGGCTGTATGGCCGGGATTGATGCCTGGAAAGATGCTGGTTTTTCAATAGATGAAAACTCAATTTTAGATTACGATTCAGGATTAATTTTTGGTACAGGAACCTCAGGAATCGAGAAGTTTAGAGAATCGATTTATAAAATTGATGAGCAAAAAGTGAGGCGCTTAGGAAGTACATCTGTCGTGCAAACCATGGCTAGTGGGATTTCAGCCTATTTAGGCGGAATTTTAGGTTTTGGCAATCAGGTGACTACAAATTCATCAGCCTGTACAACCGGAACAGAAGCGTTATTATTGGGTTTTGAACGCATAAAAAATGGGAAAGCGAAACGAATGTTAGTGGGTAGCTCTAGTGACAGTAGTTTATACACTTGGGGTGGTTTTGATGCGATGCGGGTAACGACGTATAAGCACAATGAAACCCCTGAGAAAGGTTCTAGACCTATGAGCGAAACAGCGTCAGGGTTTGTGCCTGGAAGCGGGGCAGGAGCTCTAGTCTTAGAGTCTTTAGAAAGTGCTTTAGAAAGAAAAGCCACTATTTATGCAGAAGTTTTAGGAGGAAACATCAATTCTGGGGGACAAAGAAAAGGCGGAACGTTAACGGCCCCAAATTCAGAAGCTGTTCAGAAATGCATTACAGATGCATTGCTCGACTCAGGAATATCTTCAACAGAAATAGATGTGATAAACGGTCATTTAACCGCTACATCAAAAGATGCCTTAGAAATAGAAAACTGGAGTAATGCGCTACAAAGAAAAGGATCGGATTTTCCTTATATAAATTCCTTAAAGTCAATGGTTGGTCATTGTTTGGCAGGTGCAGGAGCTATTGAATCTGTCGCTTCTGTTTTGCAGATTAAAGAACAGTTTATATTTCCAAATATTAATTGTGAAGACATTCATTCTGAAATATCTGAATTGATCGACGCTCAAAAGATTCCGATGAAAATGATAGAAAAAGACATTCATATTGTTGCAAAAGCAAGTTTTGGTTTTGGTGATGTAAATGCTTGTGTTATCTTTAAAAAATATATTTAGAAAAAATGATAAAGGAAGAATTAATTATAAAATTAAAAGCGATTGTAAAACCCTATATTCAAGATGAAGAAGCTTTTAAAAACTTAACAGAGGAAACAGATTTTATTAGTGATTTAAAAATAAATTCAGCTAATTTGGTAGATGTTGTTTTAGATGTAGAAGATGAATTTAATATAGAAATAGATAATGATTCTATGGAGAAAATGCTTTCTGTAAAAGCGGCTATAGAAATTATAGAACAAAAGTTGTCAGCGTAATGATTGGTAATGATATTGTTGATCTAAAATTAGCAAAAAATCAAAGTAATTGGCAACGTAAAGGATTTTTAGAAAAACAGTTTACTGAAGAAGAGCAAAAAACTATCTTGAACTCTAATGATCCATTTTCTCAAGTTTGGTTGTTTTGGAGCATGAAGGAGGCTGCTTATAAATGTTATACTCAACGGTATAAAAAACGGTTTTTTGGGCCTAAAAAATTCATTTGTAAAATGATTTCAAAAACTTTAGGATATATTTCAATTGATCGAGAAGTTTACTTTTCAACGACAATAATTACAGAAAACTATATACATACAATTGCGTCGGAAAGGAAAGAAGTTAGTTTTGATTTTAGCTTCGTCACCTTTGATCATAAAACCGATCAAACAACATTTTTAAACAATAGTATACTAGCCTTTTTTTCTGGAGCAGATACTGTTCAAAAAGATAAATTTGGAATTCCGTTCTTATATAATCAACAAAGAAAAATCCCTGTTTCTCTTTCAACATCTCATCATGGAAATTTTGGAGGGTTTGTAATTTTAAAAAACCAATGGACATAAAACATGAACTTTTTAAACATTGTAAATCGTTTGTGAATAAGCGTGTACAAACAGTTGAAGAAATCATTTCATCTAACCAAAAAGCATTGCATTCAGAAACAAAGAGCTCGGCAGGAGATAAGCACGAAACGGGAAGGGCAATGTTGCAGTTAGAAATGGAAAAAGCCAGTCAACAGTTGGAAGGCATTTCTAAAATGAATGAAATTTTATCTAAAATTGACTTCTCAAAAGAATCAAAAAAGGCACATTTAGGGAGTCTTATTTTTACAGAGAAAGCCAATTATTTTTTGAGTATTTCTGCTGGACAAATAATAGTTGATCGTCAAAAATATTTTGCAGTTTCTGTTTCTTCACCAATAGGAAAACTACTGTTAGGAAAAAGTGAAAATGAACTGATTTCTTTTAACGGTGTGAACCAGAATATTTTAAAAATTTTTTAAAACAACTTTTCTTATTGCGAAATTATATTACCAGTTTTACTCAATGAGCAAACAAATTTTTTTACCAGTTTTTATCTTTGAGAAATAATTTAGAAACACTTTTTCATTTTCAAATTCAGCTTCAATCAACCAGTAAGAACCTTTAAAATATGAATTTATAACGGTTGCATTTTTTTCAGATTTTTCAACTATTTTTATTTGATGTGGATATCGTAAAACACTTTGACGACCAACAGTAACTTCATTAACGTCATCAAATAGAGCGGCAACATATTTTTCTTTTGGATCTTTATAGATCTCTAAAGGATGGTTATTTACAAGTATTTTATTGTTTCTGATAACGAGTAATTTATCAGCAAAGGAAAGTGCATCATTTTTATCATGAGTAGCAACAATACAGGTAATGTTTTTATTTTTTAAATAGGCAAATAAATTTCTTCGTAAAGAGTTTTTTTTAAAGTTGTCTATTTGTCCAAAAGGTTCATCTAATAATAATAATTCAGGCTCTTTTGCTAAGGCCCTAGCAATCGCGACTCTTTGTTTTTGACCACCACTTAAGTTTTTTACTTTGGTATTTTCAAAAGCTTTCATTTCTATTACTTCTAGCAATTCTTGCGTACGTTTTTCACTTTCTTCAGGATAAAAACGAGATAAGAATTTTTTTATATTTTCAGAGACAGAAATGTAAGGCATCAAATCAAAATCTTGCGCAACATATTTAAAGAAATTCATTCCTGGAACCAAATGAAATTTAGGGCCTAAAACTTCATTTTCTTTCCAAAAGATATTCCCACTGTTTAAATTTAATAAACCATAAATTGCTTTTAAAAGAGTAGATTTTCCGCAACCACTTTCACCCATTACACAAAGATGTTCTCCTTCTTTTAAGGTGAAGCTAAACTTTTTTAAAACAATTTTATTTTTTGAGTACCCAAAAGAGATGTTGTTTACGACAAGCATAGATGTTTATAAGTAACGGTTATACCAACTATCTTCAATGGCAATTTCCCAGTAATTTTCTAAGTCTTCTTTATTGTTTATCAAATTGTCAAAAATGATGGTTTTTGCAGTAACAGCTTTATTTTTAACTAGCTTCTTAAAGTCTTTTAATTCTTTGTATTGTACATATTCACCCTGTTTAAAGCAAACGTTCATTTTGTCTAAAAGATTAACTTTGTACGTTTCTTGAAGTTGTAAAATAAAAGAAACAGAAGTATCAATATCTGCATTTGTTAAAGTTGTTTCCGAATCATCTGCAACTAAAATGATGAATCTATTGTATAAAAAGCGGTAAGAAACTTTGAAGTTTTCATCCTCTAATTTCCAGTTTTCTGCAAATTTTTTTATTTTCTTTTCTATTTCATCAATTTCTGTGGAGTAAAATTTTCTATCAGAAGGATAAACCCAAACTTTAGCATCATTAGAAATTGATGTATAATCTACAAACATATTACAACTTTTAGTTGTGCAAATATACAGAAAGAAAAACCGCAAACTTGAAATCAAATTTGCAGTTTTAAAAAGTATTTTTAAAATTTCACAACTCTTTTGCCAACGTGTTTTTAAGTATATTCACAAAATCTTCCTGGGTGCTTTTCCCTTTATTTTTATTATACCAAACTTGTAAATCTTGCTTAAAATCAGCATCTAAACTTCCGTGTTCAGCTTTATAGGCTGCTACCATATTTGTTGCCACAGTTGGTCTTGGCCCCCAAGTATTTATGACATTACTCTCTTTATCTAAAACAATTAATTTAGGGATTGCGCTACCACCATTTGTTAAAAATAAATCCATTAACGCTAAGTTTTCATCACGTAAAACCAATTTTAAATCAATCTGATCATTTAACTCAGCCATTTTATTGATTACGGGTAAATTCTGAGCCGCATCTCCGCACCAACCTTCAGTAATAACCAACCAAGTTTGGGGCTCTTTTACTTTTTGAATTTCTTCAACAATTTCCTCAGCAATTTTAATCGTTTTATCTAAACGTTTCATCCTTCTATCGTTTAACAAACTATAGTTTGTTAAATCTTCCGATTGATTTGGTCCTGTAGATTTATTTTCTGCTAATAAATTTTTTACTAAATCTTTATATTCTTTGTAAGAAATAGCATTTTCTAAACTTTTTTCAACGATTTTCTTCATAACTTTTAAACTAAAATCTCTAAATTAGACGGGAAAAAAAATAAAACTTACACGGTATTATCTTTAACTAATTCTAAAATTTATTCTACCCATTAAATTACGTATTTTTACAAGATTAATTTTTTACAATTTGAAATATTTTTTATTTTTTTTAATGTTTGTTATCTTTTTTTCTTGTAATGGAAAGAAAAAGCAGAATCTGCAGAAACAAGATGTAAAACCCCTTTTAAGTGTTGTTAAAGAATATGGTGTTGCCGAAAAAGTAGATACACTATTTCTAAAAGAGGTGGAAGATTGGGCAGAATTAAAAGCAGTTGATAATTTTTTATTAAGGTTTAAAAAAGTTTCACCAAATGAGGTTTTAAGTAATGCTCTTGAATTAGAAGGTTTAGTAAAGTCTTTAAAAGATAGCGTAAAACCAGTATTATTTGATGTTCCTTCTTTTATTGTAAGGGTTCATATTTTACATAATGAAACTTTAAGACTGTCAGATATGACATTTATTCCTGCAATTAATGCCGCAGAAGTGAATTTACAAACAGAGAAAATTATTAGCGCTTTTTCTGGAGTAAATTCTAAAGTGAATACAATTTTGTCAAAAAAACGTTTTGAAGACGCAATTGATGTCGATTTAAATTTTATTGGTTTAGATTCCACAAAAATTGATAGTATTTCTAAAAAAGCCATTAATTTAAAATTAAAAGAGAACTTACAAAATCAATTAGTAAAAAGACTAAAATGAAAAATATAATAGCATTATTATTGATAGTTTTAATTTCTGTTTCATGTCAAAATGAATCAAAAAAAATTTCTAATTTAGAACTCGATTCAATAAAAAAAGAAATAAATAAAATAGTAAATAGTTGGCATAAAGCTGCCGCAGAAGCTAATTTTGAAGGTTATTTTGGTTTAATGGATAGTGTTTCTGTATTTATAGGGACGGATGCTTCAGAAAACTGGAATAAAAACAAATTTCAAGCTTTTAGTAAACCTTATTTTGATAAAGGAAAAGCATGGGATTTTGAAACTTTAGAACGCAATATCTATGTAAATTCTTCTGGGGAATTTGTTTGGTTTGATGAACTTTTAAGGACTTGGATGGGAACTTGCAGAGGTTCAGGTGTTTTAGAAAAAATAGAAAATAGCTGGAAAATTAAACATTATGTTTTATCAGTTTCAATACCAAATGAGGATATTAATAGGGTGATTACGATTAAGAAAAAAAATGATTCTATATTTTTAAAGAAGTTTAATTAAGAAAGAATCTCATTTACAGTTTTGAAAATTAAATCATTTTCAAAACCTTTTCTCATTAAAAAATCTATTAATTTTTTCTTTCTCTTGTAAACATTTGGCTCAGAAATCACTTCATTTCTGTTTTCGGTAATGCTGTATAATGTTTTTAAGTATTCTGTTTCATCAATTTCTTTAAGAGCTGTTTTGATATTGTAAGCAGAAATATCTCTAAATTTTAATTCTCTAACAATCCGTTGTTTTCCCCAGTTTTTTATTCTGAATTTTCCGCGAGCATAACTTTTAGAAAAGCGTTCTTCATTTAAAAAATCATCTTTCATTAAACTTAATAAAATGAGTTCTTTAGCCTCTGGAATTAAATTAAATTCCCACATTTTTTGCTCCACTTCTTTGTGACATCGATCTTGATAAGCGCAGTAATGTTCTAGCTTTCGCTTTATTTCATCAACTGTAAAGTATTTTTTCTCTTTTTTAAACATTATTTCGAAAATACAAAAAGGGTTGAAATCTTAATAATTTCAACCCTTTTTATTATAGAATTAATTTGCTTACTGAACTTGTTCATCCAATTTCAAAGAAAGTCGATCATTAGTTTTTAATTGTCCTTTAATTCTCATTTTTAACTTCGTAATTAAAAAGAATAAAATTGGAACTACAATTAGCGTTAGGAACGTGGCAATGAACAAACCATAAATAACTGTCTTTGCTAACGGACCCCAAAACACAACGTTATCTCCTCCCATGTAAATATTGGCATCAAAATCACTAAACAGGGTAAAGAAGTTAACATTTAAACCAATTGCTAATGGAATTAATCCTAAAATAGTGGTAATTGCTGTCAATAAAACCGGCCGTAAACGAGCTTTTCCCGCCTTAACAACCGTTTCAAATAAGCTTTCTAGCGGTAAATAGTCAGAATCAGAAATACCGTCTTGTATTTTTCTTCTGTCAATTAATAGCTGTGCATAATCTAGCAATACTACTCCGTTATTTACTACAATTCCGGCTAGAGAAATAATACCAACCATGGTCATCATAATTACAAATGGTGCACCTGTAATTACTAACCCACCAAAAACCCCAATGAAACTTAAAAATATGGCCAACATAATAATCCCTGGTTTTGAAACGGAATTAAATTGGAAAATCAGGATAAAGAAAATCAATAGTAAACCAGTAAAGAAAGCACCCATTAAGAAAGTCATTTGTTTATTTTGCTCTTCAATTTGACCTGTATAATCAATTTTAATTCCTTTCGGTAAATCTTTAAAACTTTTCATTGAATTTTGAATTCTAGCGACAACTGCACCAGCATCTGTTTCTCCTGGTGAAAGGGCAGAATAAACAGTCACAACTCTTTTCACGTTTTTGTGTTTTATAGCACTAAAACTAGAGCTGTTAGTTTGAGAAGCAACTGCAGAAACGGGAATTTCTTTAATTTTACCAGAAGCTTGATCTCTAAACGTTATTTTTTGATTGAAAACTGCACTCTTATTGTAACGATCCTCTTTGTTAAATCGGACATAAATATCATAATCTTCACCGTTTTCTTTATATACTCCAGCTTTATTTCCAAAAATAGAGGCTCTTAATTGTTGTCCAACTTGCCCCGTGCTAACACCTAATTCCCCCGCTTTTTTTCTATCAACCAAAACTTGCATTCCAGGTTTCGATTTATTTACATCGATCTTTAATTCATCAACTCCGGAAATACTTTGCGTATTCAAATAATCACGCATTCTTTCTGCTGTAAAAATTAATTCTTCATAATTTTCACCATTTAATTCGATGTTGATTGGCGATCCTGCTGGTGGCCCATTTGCATCTTTTTCAACCGAAATTAAAACTCCTGGATAAATACCAACCAAAGCCGCTTGAACTTTTTGGCGTAAAACTTCACTGTCTTCTCCTCGTCTATATTTATACTCGCGCATGGAAGCAGTAATTTTTCCTTTGTGAGGCATTTCTGCAGAAGAACCGCCATCTGTTTGTGGATTCCCAGCGCCTTCACCAACTTGAGAAACAGTACTTTCTACCATGAAATTATACCCATTATCTCTGTACATTTTTTGATTTAAAACACCATCTACTTTTTGTTCTATCTCTTTGGTTATTTGATTTGTTTTCTCAATATCTGTTCCCTGAGGATACTCGATATACACAATAATCTGATTAGGTTTGTTGTCCGGAAAAAACTCAATTTTAGTTCTTTGCTCTCCGATAGACCATCCAAAACCAGCAAAAGCAAAAAATAATAAAATAAAGGTTCCTGTAACTAAAACGTAAGGCGTTCGGCCAGATAGAGCTTTTTTTAGTTGTTTTCCATACCAGTTTTCTAATGACACTAAAGTATTTTTTTGGAAATAATTTGCTGCTTTTCTCAAAATTAATCTGTACATCCAAAACATAATTGCGGTGAATATAATTAAGCTTCCTAGAGCATTATATTCGCCACCAAAGAAGAAAATTAACAAACCAATAACTAACATAATACTAGTTAACTTGATAATGTTTTTAAGCGGCATATCGTTATCCTCAATACTCATAAACTGAGAAACCAATACCGAGTTAAAGAAGATAGCAACGAATAAAGAAGAGCCTAAAACAATAGACAACGTAATTGGTAAAATTACCATAAACTGGCCCATAATTCCTGGCCAAAGACCTAATGGAATAAATGCTGCTACCGTTGTTGCTGTTGAAATAATAATAGGGAATGCAATTTCTCCAATTCCTTTTTTAGCAGCTTCAATTCTAGTCATTCCTTCTTCGTCCATTAAACGATATACGTTTTCAACTACTACAATTCCATTATCAACGAGCATTCCAAGTCCCATAATTAAACCAAAAAGAACCATGGTATTTAAAGTGTAACCTAATGCACCCAAAATCATTAAAGACATAAACATTGACATTGGAATGGCAAAACCAACAAAAATTGCATTTTTAAATCCGAGGAAAAACATTAAAACAATTACTACTAAAATGACTCCGAAAATAATATTGTTTACCAGATCATCTACTTGACCAATTGTTTTAGGAGATTGATCATTTGCAATCGTTACTTTTAAATCTGAAGGAAAAGTATTCTTTTTAGTTTCTTTTACAATCTTGCCAATTTTATCTGCGGCAGCAACCATATTCTCACCAGATCTCTTCTTTACATCTAACATAACAACAGCATCACCATTTTCTCTGGCGTATGTTGTTTTATCTTTATCTTTAAAGAAAACTTCTGCAACATCTTTTAAATAAATTGGGTTTCCCTTTTCTGCTTTAATAACAAAATCCCCTAAATCTGATGGTGTCTCTATTTCACCAATAATTCGGATGGTTCTTCTTTGCTGACTTGTAATAAAGTTACCAGCAGACATGGTTATATTTCCACGATTGATAGCATTTGTAATATCATCGAAACTAACTTTTGCTGCCATCATTTTGAAAATATCTACAGCAACTTCTACTTCTTTATCTTGCGCTCCACGAATATCTACTTTCTTAATTTCTGCTAAATCTTCAATTTCATTTTGTAAGATTTCTCCAAATTCTTTCAATTTTGCAACCGGATAGTTACCAGAAATATTAATGTTTAGAATTGGCACTTCTTCAGAAATGCTCAGTTCGAAAACATTTGGGGTTACCTTTGCTCCGTTAAATGTTGGCCAATCTTCGCCAGCAGTCTCTTCGTCTATTTCATCTTTTACTTTCTGTTTTGCTTTGTCTCCAGCAATTTTTTCATCAAATTCTACGGTAATTATAGAGTAATCTTCTTGAGAGGTTGAGGTAATCTTTACAACATTACTAATAGATTTTAGCTTGTCCTCTAAAGGGTTGGTAATTAGTTTTTCAATATCTTCTGCAGTATTTCCCGGGTATACAGAACTGATGTAAATCTTAGTTTCATTTATTTCAGGAAAATTTTCTCTAGGCATTGTAAAATAAGCGGAAATTCCTAAATAAAGAATCAGAAACATCAGAACATAAATAGTAGTTTTATTATTTATTGCCCAAGAAGAAAGTTTAAATTCTTTATCTACTTGTTTGTTTTTTTTAGCCATTTTTTTACTATTTATTAATCACTTTTACAACTTGACCATTATTTACGCTTCTTGCACCTTCCATGATAACCTCTGCATTTTCGGAAAGATTTTTAGTAACTTCAATCATGTCTCCTTGTGTTTTTCCTGTTTCAATAATTAGTCTTGCTGCAACAGCTTCATTGTTCGGTTTTTTATCCTTAAGAACATAAATAAATTGTTCTCCTTTTGCGTTTTCTGAAATTATGCTTTGCGGAATTAATATAGCTTTCATTTTTGTATAGTCATTAATTTGAAGTTTTGCCGTCAAGTTTGGTTTTACATTTCCACTTTTATTTGCAACGGTAACTTCAATTTTAAATGACCTATTATTAGGATTGATAAAACTACCTACTTGTTTTATTTGACTAATGAGTGTTTCTCCTAAAACAGGAAATGCTACTTTAACCTCTTTATTTTTAGTGATGCTAGCAATGTATTTTTCAGGCACTTCAGCTTCAACATACATGTTTTTGAGATTCACAATTCTAAAAACTTCAGAGCCTTGACCTGGAGCGATAACGGTTCCTGGTTCTTTTAAGACATCATCAATCACTCCAGAAAAAGGTGCCCTTATGGATGCTTTCGATTGCTGACTTTTTAGTTGTTGTAGAGAGTTTCTTTGAGCCTCGTAATTTGTTTTTGTTTGTAAAAACTGAATTTCAGAACCAATTTTTTCTTCCCACAAACGCTTTTGACGCTCGAAAGTTGTTTTTGCTAATTGAGTCGTTGCCTCTAATTGTGCAACCTGATTGCTTAATCCACCATCATCAATCACTGCCAGCAATTGTCCTTTAGAAACCCTTTGACCTTCTTTTATTAATATTTTTCGTAAAATTCCAGGTATTTCTGGATACACCAAAATATTCTGTTTTGTTTTAACGTTTCCTTGTATTTCTAAATAGTGGTTAAAAACTTCGGTTTTTGTAGTAAAAGTTGTTATTAAAGGAAGTTTTTTAACCGTATCTTTTTTAGAAATTGCTCTATTTATAGCTTCTAAATCTTTATTTATAGACTCTAAATTAGATGCTATTTCTTTCTTTTTTTCTTTTAGCTCGGTTAAAGTTCCTGTAGAAACTAAACTCTCTATAGAGATTATTTTTTTCTCTCCACAAGAGATTAAAATAACTGTTATTATGAATAATGAATATATTTTTCTCATTGCCTGATAATTATTTAATTGGTAAGTTTAATGCGTTTTCTAATGTTGCTTTTTTAGCAATTACATCCAACATAGATTGTATGTAGGTTTGTTGTTGATTGTATAATTGGTTTTGTGCTTGTAACAAATCGAAACTAGACGATATTCCTTCAAAGAATTTAATACGTTGTTTCTTCTCTATTCTTTCTGCTAAACCAACATTTCTCTTTGAAGTGTTATAATTTTCTATACTTAGTTGATATTCACTTTTTGCTTTTTCTGCCATTAAACTTAAACGTTGCTTTGTCTCTTTTAATCGAATATCAGAATTTTCTAATGCAATTTTTGCTTGTGCTGTTTTAGATTTTCGTGAGAAACTGCTAAAAACAGGAATATTTAAACTTACACCTAAAAGAGAGGAGCCGAACCATTGCTGATTATTATTGAAAAATGAAAAAGAATCTGAAAATGCTTGTCTACCGTAATTAACAAAGGCACTTAAACTTGGTAAAGCTTTGCTTTGTTCTAACTTCATCATTAATCTTTTTGTTTCTCTGTCATTCTCAGAAATTTTAAAATCTATGTGATCAGAGAAGTTAAATTCTGAATTAATTAAATCTAAATTGATATTATTTTCTGCTAAACCATCTAAAGAATCAGTTAAAATTAGTTTTGTGTTTATAGGACTTCCTAAAGAAAGGTTTAACATTTGATAAGCGATGCCTTTCATCCTTTTGACACTATTCAGCTGACTTTTTATATTCCCTAAAGTAATTTCTAATTGCTCTACGTCTTCTTCTTCATTAAATCCGTTTTCATATATTTTTTTAGCATCTTCATAATTTTTTTGAAGAATTTTAATATTACTTTCTAAAATAGAAATACTGTTTTCGGTCACTAATACATTTCCGTATGCATTAACAACAGCCTCTCTTGTAAGAAGAGCTGTTTTTTCATTGGCTTGTTTAGAAACTTTTAAAAATGTTCTTGAAGCTTGCAAGCCTACTAAGTAAGACCCATCAAAGATTAATTGCGTTAAAGTAACGGAGGCATTCAAGTTTTGTTTTGTGCCAAAAACGACAGGTATAAACCCATCAGGGGCTTCTGGACTGGTTTGTCTCGTAATATCAAAGAAATCTTCTACAGTTTCTACTACGGACTCCCTGTTATCAAATGCAGCAGCGGGTAATAAAGAAACGGGTTGTTTTAAAAAGTTTTGGTAATCTACTTTTGCATTGATCTGCGGTAAACCAATAGCCGTTGTTTCCCAAACAATTTCTTTAGCAGATTTAATGTCGTTTTTTGCTGCTTTTGCATTGTAACTATTTTCAAGAGCAAAATTAATAGCTTCTTGTAGAGATAGTTGCATCGTTTTTTCTTGTGCGCTGGTTGCTAAGAAAAAACAAGTACTTAAGCATATTAAAATTAATTTTTTCATTCTGTTTTATTTCAGTTTTAATTGATTTTCTAGTATTTTAACTCCTTTGTCTGTAATAATTCCTCTTAAATGGTATTCTAAATAAAGACTGGTTAACGTATTCATAGAATATTTTTTTAATGGAAATATCTGTTGATCTTTAATACCAAGTATTCCACTAAAATAAATTCTACTAATAAAATCAACATCAATAGAGCTTCTAAATAAGCCCAATTGTACCCCTCTTTCTAAATTATCCTGAATAGTGGTTCGCATTATTAGAATTTGTTTTTGTTTTAAAGAGGTATATATTTCTGGATAATATTTTTGAAGTTGATATAAAGGTGATGATTTTTCGTCCTTTAAATGTTCTGTTACCACACGTTTGATATGAAACAATTCGTCAATCGGGTTTAATTCTTGAGCACATATAGTATCTATACTACAACAAATAGTGTTAAACATATATTCGGTAACTGCATCAATTAAAGCCGTTTTATTGCTAAAATACTTGTAAAGCGTCTTTTTAGAAACACCAAGAGAACTTGCAATTTCATCCATTGTAACACTCTTAAAGCCAAGGTTTAAGAATAGTTCATTTGATTTTTCTAATATTTTGTTTCTCATAAATTAGATGCAAATATAGCCACGGAAACTGTGGGTACAAAAATAGTTTCCATAGTTTTAATGATTTTTTAACATTTAGATTAAAAAGAAATTTCTTTACAGTATTTTTACAAAAAACTTTAGACTTGGACATTTTACATTATCAACAAGAATTTTTAAACTACTTGCAATCTAAAAAATGGATTAAAGATCCTAAAAATTTATACGAGCCAATAGATTATATTTTGCATTTAGGCGGTAAAAGAATGCGCCCTATTTTAACCTTAATGGCTGCAGATATTTTTTCTTCTAATTATAAAAAAGCACTACCCGCAGCTTTGGCAGTCGAGATATTTCATAATTTTACTTTGGTACATGACGATATTATGGATGATGCGCCTCTTAGAAGAGGAAAAGCAACCGTTCATGAAAAATGGGATATTAGCACAGGAATACTCTCTGGTGATGCAATGCTTATTTTAGCATATCAATATTTTGAAAATTATGAGCCTATAATTTTTCAGAAATTAGCAAAGTTATTTAGTAAAACTGCATTAGAGGTTTGTGATGGACAGCAATTAGATGTTGATTTTGAAACAAGAAAAGATGTTACTATTGATGAATATATAAATATGATTCGTTTAAAAACATCAGTTTTGGTTGCTGCTGCATTAAAAATGGGCGCAATTGTAGCAGAAACAAATGAACTAGATGCTAATTTAATTTATGATTTTGGATTGAATTTAGGCTTGGCTTTTCAGTTACAAGATGATTATTTAGATACTTTTGGAGATGCAGCAACTTTTGGAAAGCAAATAGGAGGTGATATTATTGAGAATAAAAAAACATATCTATACCTCAAAGCATTAGAAGTGGCTAATGAAGAAGATAAACAAAAACTGTTGTTTTTTTATCAGCAGAAATTAGAAGATAATTCTATTAAAATTGCAGAAGTAACTCGAATTTTCGAGTTAAATGATATGCCCGTTTTAATCAAAGATAAAATAGAAAATTATACAGAAAAGGCATTTAATACCTTATCAAAAATGTCTATTAGCCAAGAAAACAAAGAAAACCTTAAGAACTTTGGTTTGTGGCTAATGAATAGAACCGTGTAATTATTATTTAATTTTATTTGCAAATAATTTAAAATTAATGTTACATTTGCACCCTAAATTATAGGTCCTATAGCTCAGTTGGTTAGAGCACCTGACTCATAATCAGGTGGTCCGAGGTTCGAGTCCTCGTGGGACCACATTAAAACAAAGGGTTTGCAGCATTTCAGCTTCAGGTCCTTTTTTTATTTACATAAAATTTGCATTTTATCTCTTATAAATGTGACCCCTTTCTGTTTTTTTTTGAAAAAGTATAATTCTCTCTTATAGGCTATTCACAAGGCTTTTAATGTCTAGTGATTTAAGCCCATACCCCAACTTTTTTTCTTAAAGCTGGTAGAAGATTTGAGAAACATTTGATTTATTTGTTCTATAAAAATAAATTTTTTGTAGACTGTAATTCTGCGGAATCCCGCAATTTAAACTGCGGGATTCCGCTCATTTAGAATTGTAAATTTATTTAGGTTAGCGCCTATGAAAGATGAATTAGTAAAAATACTGGAAGAAACAAATCAAAATAGAATAGATGTTAAAGCAGCACTAAAGCAAGTAATTGATTTATTAATTCATAGCGGCATTAATTGTTGTAAAAAATGTAAAAACCCAATAGCGATAGGACATAGGTTTTGTAATGGAGAATGCAGACAATCTTATTACAACTATCTCGGAAATAAATCCGAATCTAAATAATTGTTAGTTACAACTTTGGCAGTCAAGATTTGAAATTGAAAGTTTCTTTTCAAAATATTCTTGAAACAAATAATTTTTGTATGATGGAGGTTTAAAGGCTCCTTTAATTATTGCTTATTTTATCAAAGCTAATAAAAATTTAATTGGAGAAAAAATCAATATTGACATGATAAGCGGATTAGATCTTGGTCGGAGTTCTTTACAAATAGCGGGAATTGATATTCCTAATTATATGGAAGGTAAAATATGTTTAGTAAAAAGAACGCGAGTATTTAATTTCTACTAGAGATCGATTCGATGTTACAATCGATAGAATTAGAGCTGTTCGTTCTAAAAATTTTAAACACATCAAAAATTTCTGAATAGATAGGCCATATGCCCAAACAAATTATATGGATGTTGATGAAGTTTCTTTTGTAAAATCGATGTGTCAATTATATAAAGACAAAAAGTTGAACGAAGTTCAAAATCGATTTATGTCAGATTTTAGACTATCAAAAGAGTTGTACGATTTCAAAAAAATGATCCATTTGAATTAAACAATCAAGCTCAAGATTTAAATTACACAACTGTGTTAAATAGCTGGATTAAAAAGACAGATGATAAAGGACAATATCCAGAAGACGAAGAAAACTTAAAATTGATCTTAGGTATTTTTGGGAAACATGCTTAAAACACAGAATACAACAATTTAAGAAAGAAATATCCAAAACAGGTAAGTTCTCAGTTTTATTTAAAAAGCGAGTCTTTAAAATTAGTTTAGCCAAAATAATTACAAATAATATTTTATACCTATTTTTAAAAGCATCTAACAACAACTAAAATTTTGAAACCAAATACACCAAAAACATATCAGCTTTTATTACCATTATTATTTCTATTTATACTGATTTCTTTTGGGTTAGTCATTGGGCCTAATTATTTAGAGATGAAACCATTTCCGCTCGAAATAATTTTTCTTTTGGCAGCAATTTTTTCTGCTATTGAGTTGATGATTTTAGGTTATAAATGGAAAGATATCCAAGAGGCTGTAGTAAAAAAAATAGCACAAGGTTTTCCTGTAATTCTCATTTTCTTTTCAATTGGGTTATTAATTGGATCTTGGATTATTTCTGGTACAATACCAATGTTAGTGTATTATGGAATTGAATTAATAAATCCAGATTATATTTATTTAATCGCCTTTGTTGTGCCAATAATTTTCTCATTATTAACTGGCACTTCTTGGGGTTCTGTTGGTACCATTGGTGTTGTAATTATTGGTATTGCTGCCATAGCAAATGTAGATTTAGGAATAACAGCAGGCGCTATTATTGGAGGAGCGTATTTTGGAGATAAAATGTCACCATTATCAGACACTACAAATTTGGCAGCAGCAGCTACAGAAGTAAAATTATACGATCATATTCAATCAATGATGTATACAACCATTCCTTCTGCAATTATTGCAGCTATTATCTTTTTTAGTTTAACTTTTATTTATCCTTCCTCATCAGCCGTAAATAGCGAAGTTGCTACTCAAACTACATTGTCTACAATAGATACAATGTTTCAGTTTAATTTCTTGTTAATTATACCACCAATCGTTATTCTGTATGGTTCTTTAACAAGAAAACCAACTGTTCCTGTAATGCTTGTTTCAGCTTTATCAGCTTGTTTTTTAGCCTTGTTTATTCAAGATTTTTCTTTAGAAAATCTTATTCAAACATTACTAAAGGGATATCATGTAGATATGGCAATTTGGATGACAGGTATACCAGAAAACGTATCTGTATTATTTAATAGAGGAGGATTATATGCTTTAAATGAAGCTATCTTTTTCACGTTCATGGTTTTTATATTTATAGGGATTTTAGACATGGTAAAAGCAATGCCAAACATAGTTAATATTGTTTTTAAAAAGGTGAAAAAACGATGGACTTTAATTATTTCATCACTACTGGCAACTGCTTTTACAAATGCATTTACATCTAATCAAAGTGCAACTAGTTTTATTATTGGTGATGCATTTAAACCTGCTTATGATAAATTAAAAGTCTCACGAAAAGTGCTTTCTAGGTCTATTGAAGATTATGGAACTATGATAGAAACATTAATTCCATGGCATGCTTCAACATTATTTGTTGTGGCAACTTTAGGTGTTCCATTGGCAGATTATTGGCATTGGCAATTATTAACCTTAATAAATATATTTGTAGCACCATTGTTAGCAATAACAGGAATTGGTTGTTTTCATAAAAAAGATTCTAAGAAATAATGAACGAAAAAAAGATTGAAACTTTTTTGTCTCACGATGGAAAAAAAGCACATAGTCATGGAGCAGTTGTTCCTCCTATTTATCAAAATTCATTATTTACCATGAAAGATTGGGATGATATTGACAAAGCTTTTGATGACAGGACTAACAACTATATTTATTCAAGAGGAAACAATCCATCAGCAAAAATTGTTGAAGATAAATTAGCGACAATTTGTGGTGGAGATTCTGCAAAACTTTTTGCCTCTGGAATGGGAGCTGTAAGTGCTGTTATGCTTTCGTGTATCCAAAAAGGGAGTCATGTTATTACTGTAAAAAACATTTACGGACCAGCAAATAATTTATTACAATCGTATTTTAAACCCAAGTTTGATATTGAAATCACCTATATCTCTGGTACTGATATTGCTGAGTTTGAAAATGCGATTCAACCTAATACATCATTAATTTATTTGGAGAGTCCATCATCTGTAGTTTTAAGTTTACAAGATTTAGAGGCTGTTGCAAGGTTGGCAAAAAAACATCAAATAAAAACGGCAATAGACAATACTTGGGCTTCTCCTATTTTTCAGAAGCCATTAAAATTCGGAATTGATTTTGAAATTCATTCGTGTTCTAAATATATTGGAGGTCATAGTGATGTGGTTGCTGGGGCAGTTATAGGCGATAAAGCTGATATGGAAAGTTTGTTTACAAAAGAGTTTGAGCTTTTTGGAGCTAAAATTGCTCCTTTTGAAGCTTGGTTGTTATTACGAAGTTTACGAACGCTTAAAATCAGAATGGATCAGCATCAAAAAAGTGGTTTAGCGGTTGCCGATTTTTTAGAAAATCATCCAAAAATTGCCAAAGTCAACTTTCCAGGATTAAAAAGTTTTCCTCAATACGAATTGGCAAAAAAGCAAATGTCTGGAACTACAGGATTAATTAGTTTTCAGTTAAAAACTACAGATTTAGACAAAGTAAAATCGTTCTTTAACGGATTAGAACTATTCCAAATTGGCGTAAGTTGGGGAGGGCATGAAAGTTTAATTTATGCACCTGCAATTAGTTACTTAAAAGAACTAAACGAAGATCAATTTAAAGGACTTGGAATTAGCTTAGGAGATATGAGAATTTCTGTAGGACTCGAATCTGCTGAAGATTTAATCAATGATCTTTCTCAGAGTTTATCAAAAATTTAATTGGAAGCTCTTTGTTTTCTTAAAGGAAACTTATAAGATTGAACTAATTTGTAATTAGGTTTTAATTAAGAATTATTTTACATCCTTGACCTTTAACAGAGATAATTTATTATTCTTATTTAGTTTAATAAAATGTAATACACCATCAATAGCTATTTTTTTTATTGTTTTTACTTCTTTATTGCTATAATAACTTTTATCATTTATATAAGTAAATTTACCTTCTTTATTTCCAAATAAAACATACCCTTTAGAAGCATCATATTTTATAGTTTCGACTTCAGATTCGTTAATATTTCCAACACCAAAAATATCTAAAAAACCATCACTATTTATATCTGTAATTTCAACACCTAATGTTGGAGAAAATTGCGCTTCATTGGGTAATTCTTGTATTTCAAAATTTCCATCTCCTTTTCTTTTTAAAATGAAAGATGCAAAACTATGAGCTTCAAAATGACTTGCTTTTTCTAATTTTTTTGAACCATATATTTCTGGCATTGTCGAAGTAGCAAATTCTTTAAAAGTTTTTACTTTATCGCCTAAAAAAGGGGTTTGTTGAGTAGAACATTCTTTACCACGAATTGGCAATAAATCTCCTGTTTTTGAGACCTTACTCAAAGCAATATCAAAGCTGGAATTATCATCAAAATAATCTGCGTAAATATGTAATGGTTTTTCTTTTGTTGGATGAAACTTATTGTTCTTTCCCCAATTACCAATAATGTAATCAACAGAACCATCTTCGTCTAAATCGGATGCTGTAATCGTCTGAAACCAACCATTTATATTAGAAACACTTTTAATTTCTTTTTGATAAAACTTGTTGTCTTTATTCTCAAAGAATGTAACAGGCATCCATTCTCCAACAACAATTAAGTCTTGATCACCATCATTATCAAAATCAGAAAAAATAGCGTCATTTATCATTTTTAGGGTAGAAATATCATCAAACTTTTCATCAATAACATTAGTGTATTTTCCTTTCTTATTTTCTAAGAAATAAGGTTTGTCAGAAAGTGGATATTGACCATGTTTTACTCTACTTCCTACAAAAACATCTAGATCACCATCTTTATCAAAATCTGAAAATGCAATACCTTTTGTGTTGGTTAACATAGTTGGAAGTATACCTTTTTTATAATGACCTTTTCCATTGTTTATATAAACTCTATCTTGAAGCAATTTGCTATTTGAATCAACATCATAACCTCCAGAAGTAACATATAAATCTAAATCATTGTCATTATCAATATCAATAAATTTGGCATCAGTATCTTCAAAAATTTTATCTGAATTGAATAATTTCTGATTCGTTTCTACAAATTCACCACCTTTCTTTTGAACATACAAAGCTGCTTTTTCATCTTTAGAGTTTCCAACAAAAAAATCATCTAAACCATCATTATTTACATCTCCAACAACAAGAGGTGAACTCATTTCTGATTGTTTTTGAGGTAATAATATTTGTTTTTTGAAATCATTGAAATTATTTTCTTTTTGTTGAAAATTTATTCCAATATCGGAGGGACTTACTTGTTCAAATAAACTAGTTTTAGAATCGGAAATACGCCTATTTTTAGCAGCATTCTTATAATCAATTTTCACATTTGAATTGATTTTAATATTTGTTAAGTTTTGTGTTTTTCCATTTTTCCAATCAACCAGAACACTATCAACTTTCATATTTTCTCCTAAACCGAAATGCAATTTATTACTCATTGAAGATTGAAACCCTCTACTTAAAAACTGTTGTTTAGATTGTTGTAACTCATCAGAAAAGACCGTTACATTTACTCCAATTCCTGAGGTGTTTTTAGCACTTCCTATTAAAGAAAAAGTGATAAAATTTTTATCAGAATTATTTCTGTAAATTGATGCTTCTTCTGCCTGGTTATTTAGAACTAAATCTAAATCTCCATCATTATCTAAATCTGCATAGACAGCTCCATTAGAGTTTATTTTGGCATCTAATCCCCATTTTTTAGAAGTATTTTCAAAAGTTAAATCTTTATTGTTTTTAAATATATAATTACTCAATTTATGAGAAGGCATCATATTTATTGCCTGGTCTAAAGAAACTTTCTTACGATTTCTAATATTGTCTCTTATTTGATTTCTAAAATCTTGATTCGATAAATCATGCTCAATTCCGTTTGTAACGAACACGTCATTAAAACCATCATTATCAAAATCAGCAATTAATGGCGCCCAACTCCAATCTGTTTTTGCAATTCCGGCCAATTGCCCAATCTCAGAAAACGTTCCATTTCCATTATTTAACTGCAACATGTTAGACATATATTGATGGTGATACCCCATATCTACTAATTGATGAAAATTAGAAATACTCATGGTTGCCATGTTTTCTTTTCCGCGAATATGATCTTCAGCCATCATATCTAGGACAACTAAATCCGGACGTAAATCATTATTAATATCAGCAAAATCAGATCCCATACTATTTGAGGAAATGTGATTAAAATGCTTTAAAGCTTCATCCTTAAAAGTTCCATTTCCTTGATTGATATACAAAAAATCAGGTTCTAAAAAATCATTGGCAACAAATACATCTGGTAAGTTATCGTTATTAAAATCACCAATTGAAGCGCTTAGGCCCCATGCTTTATTTAAAATCCCTGCTTCTTTGGTAATGTTTGTAAAGGAATCTCCATCATTTCTAAACAATTGATCAGAATTATAATCTTCTTTAGTTTCTTGAATCCTTTGATCTAAAATTACATTATTTCTAAAATCTTGACGATGATTTACCAAGTACATATCTAAATCTTTATCATTATCAAAGTCAAAAAAATAAGCTTGAGTAGAAAAGCCAAAATGATCTAAACCATATTTTGCAGCACTTTCTTTAAATGTATTATTTTTTTGATTGATAAAAAGCTTGTTCTTTCTATTTTGATGACTTTTTAAGGAACCAGATTTACAAACATAAATATCTAACCAACCATCATTATTAATATCGATTATTGCAACGCCTGTTGTCCAACCAATTTCATCAGAAACTTTTGCTTTTATAGTAATATCCTTAAATTCTAAATTTCCTTGATTTAAGTATAATTTGTTGGATTCTTGATTAGAGGTAAAATACACATCTTCTAAACCATCATTATTAATATCTCCAACCGCAACTCCACCACCATTGTAAATGTAAGGGTAGTTTAGAAAATTGAAATAGAGGTTTTCTTTAACCGTATTTTTAAAATGAATGTTTGTTTTTTCGGATTCAACTAAATTAAAAAGGGTATTGTTTTTTTGTTCTTGCTTTGTTGAACAACGAACACATAAAATGAAAATAAATACTATTAGAAGATAAAATTTATAATTTAGTTTTTGTTTCATTTATTATGTCCTTTTTAGCTAATTAAATGATCTTGTTTTATGCGTTCAATTAAATTGTCTATAGGTCTTTGGACAAAACTAGTTCCTTTTAAACCTCTTTTATTTAATATGTTTTCAATATTTTTTTTTGCATAAAAACTTATTGAACCGACAAAATGAAGTGGAACAGTTTCCAATTCTTTTGAATATTGTAATATATGGTTTTCTACAAATTTATCCATTCCCTCATTTAATATTTTTTTCATGAATGGATGTTCTATATTGTCGAATAGAAAAATAGCAAAGTTCGCTAAATACTTGTTAGGTGTTTTTGATTGATATAGTTTCTTAATAACATTTTTCTCTTTTAGGTCAAACTGTTCTTTAAAAATAATTCTTAATTCTTCTGGCATCTGCTTGTAGTAATGAGCTTTTAAAAGCTCTTTTCCAAAGTAGTTTCCGCTTCCTTCATCCATAACTAAAAAACCTAACGATGGGGCTTTGGAGTGAATTGATTTTCCATTAAAATAGCAGCAATTAGAACCTGTGCCTAAAATACAAACTACAGCTGGTGTTTTGGTAGTTGCATAAACAGCAGCCATAGTATCTTCTTCTACAATTGATGTAGCTTTTTTAAAACATGAACTTAAAATTAGTTGCACTTTGTTTTTACTTTTTGATGTATTACAACCAGCTCCAAAAAAGTAAATTGATGTAACTAAATGACTATGTTCTGAGAGCTCCTTATTATCTGAAATGATTTTTTTTAACTCTTTTTTTTTTAATATAGCAGGGTTTAGCCCTTTAGTCCTAATTCTTTTTGGAGAAGAATTTGATGAATAGAATAATACCCAATCACATTTTGTAGAACCACTTTCTGCTATTAAAATCATTTTTATTTTTTTGATAAAAGGTTATACACAGACATAATTTTATTGAAAATAAGTTGTCCATTTTCTAGAATTTTGCTTTGTAAATTAATTTGTACAATAATGTTTCCATTATCAACTTCATTCGTAATGTGGAATTTTCCTTCAGGAAAGTATACGTGTAGGCCATTAGATTCATCTTGTAAATACAAATCGAATTCGCCACTAACCCAATTTATAAATGTATAATACCTCTTATTAGAATCAAATAAAGTTTTTTTGTTTAGTTGATGATAAGGAGCTACAAAAGTAGTTTCTACAGCAGTGTTCATTACTTTAAGGAGTTTAGTTTTTTGCTAGTTTGTGTAATTATTTTTACAGAAAGCATTTAATTGATTTAAAGGTTCTACAACTACCAATTCTATGTCTTGGCAAGGTTCTTTTAATTTTTTTAATAGGGTATTTGCATTCTTTAAATCTTCATTAGTGTATTTTTTATTCTGAAATGCATCAAACAATAATTTTGAAATTTGAGAAACATTTTTAGATAAAGATGCTAAAGAATTTGTAATTGGATTTTGATTTATTTTTTCAAATTCAGCATCATTATCAGACCATTTCTTTAAATAGGTAAGAATATTGTGTAAGTTGTTTTTATCTTTCGATTTTAAAAACAAAGTAACTGTTTTTTTAAAGACCACAGCATCTTCTGCATCTGGCACACAAGCATCAGCAAATAATGTAAAAGGAGAAAAAGTTTTATATTCTGTACCTCCTTTATTTCTTGAATATACTTTTAAAGGCTCACAAATATTAGATAAGGTTTTTAAAGCGTCAATACTTTTATGATTTGCGATATTCCTTAAAATTAGGTCTCTGTTTTTAATATGAGTAATACCTAATTCTTCTAATTGAAAATTAATAACTTTCAATCTTTTTTTCATATTATCTAAATCATTTACTTCTTTTGAAGACCAAAAACGTTCTGCTATTGCAGCAGTTCTAGGCCAAATTCTAGAGTCTATGGTTAATGGTGTAACTAGCTCACTCCACATTGTAGTTTCTGCACCTAAAATTCTTTTACGCTCATCTTTTGTTAAAACAGCATTTCCTATGGGATCTATATTGTAATGATTATCAACAGATAAAACTCTATCAATATAAAAACCTGCAGAAAGTACAGTTTGATACCCTTTTTTTGCAGCTTTTATTAAAGTACTTTGTTTTAAACCTTCGTGTTTTCCTCTCCACGAATGAATTACAGCTGTTGTTGGAGTTGAAGGTGTTAAAATTTCATCCCAACCCATTAATTTTTTATCTAATTTTTTTAATACTTTATCTAATTTGATATTAAAAAAAGTTTGTAAATCATGATTGGTCTTTAAGTTATGTTTTTTTTTAAACTCTTGAATTTCTTCATTTCCATCCCAATGTTTACCTTCATTTTCATCACCTCCAATGTGAAAATATTCATCAGGAAAAAGAGGGGTAATTTCTCTAAATAAAGTTTCTAAGAAAAGATAAGTAACTTCTTTAGAAGGATTTAAAGTTGGATTAAAAACACCAGAAAAACGTTCAACATTATAGTTATAATCTTCTTTACTACCCAATTCTGGATATGCAGCTAAAATTGCAGACGCATGCCCAGGAACATCAAATTCTGGAACTACCCTTATCCCTAAATTAGAAGCATATTTAACAACATCTTTTATTTGTTCTTGAGTGTAAAATAAACCATCTGCTGCAACTTCTTGCAATCTTGGAAACACTTTAGACTCAACCCTAAACCCTTGGTCATCTGTTAAATGCCAATGAAAAACATTCATTTTTACAGAAGCCATTGCATCTAAATTACGCTTTATAACATCAACAGGTTGAAAATGACGAGCAGCATCTATCATTAATCCTCGCCAAACAAATCTAGGAGAATCGCTTACAGAAACTCCTTCAAAATAATAATTAGATTTATTAAAATGAACCAATTGTAAAAGTGTTTCTAACCCTCTTAACGCACCAACATCTGTCTTTGCATTAATGCTAATTCTACTTTTCTTGATATCCAAAGAATAAGATTCATCACTTTCTGTAGTTAATTTAGAAACTGCATCAAAATTAATATTTATGGATGCATTTTTATTTTCAATAGGAAAACCCGAATCTATAAAAATCCCTGTCCTATTAGCAAGTCTTCTTAAAAATTGAACAGCATTATTGTGAACTCTTTGTTTAGCATCTTCTCCAGAAATATGAATTGTTAGTTGCTCATCTATATTAAAAGAAGCACTGTTTTCATTGATTTCTTGTGGCCAAGGCATTAAATTATATTTCTCAATTAAACTACTTTGAGAATAAAAATAATAATAGTTAAAAAGACTAAGCATAATAATTGTAAGAACTCTTTTCATAAATTATTTTAGTTTTTATATGTTCTGATGGATAAAAAAAATCAACTAAGCATCTTTTTATTAAAAACGATATCTCTTAAAAGCTTCTATGGCTGCATAATCTGCTAATCCAAAATCGTTATACTTTTTTGCAGTTAATCTATTTCTGTCTTCAACTCTAACCCAAAATTCTCTAGAATCTCCGCCTTGAAACATTACACCATCTTTTTGAGATTGATGATAAAAAATAGCATGTCTCTTTTTTAATACCTGATCAGGACTCATAGGAACAGCCATTTCAATTTCATCTGGCTCCCACTCATGCCAAGCACCTCTATACAACCAAACCCAACAATCTTTCATGTATTTTTTTTCTGATTTAATTTCTTCAAGAGCCATAAATAAGGCGTCTAAACAAACTTTATGGGTTCCATGAGGATCTGCTAAATCGCCAGCTGCATATATTTGATGTGGTTTAACTGAATCAATCAAACTAATCATAATGTCTATATCTTCTTGAGTAAGGTTTCCTTTCTTAATCGTTCCTGTTTCATAAAAAGGAAGATTTAAAAAGTGTACATTTTTATCTGGCAAACCTAAATATCTGGTTGCAGCAAGAGATTCACTTTTTCTGATAGCTCCTTTTAATTGTCTTACATCCAAAGAATCTATAATATCATTTCCTTTTTTACTTTTAATAAAACTGATAATGTTATTTATTTTTTCAGAGTTTGTGCTAAATCCTTTAGAAATTTCTGCAAATTTTAATGCTTCTTCATCAGATACAGCAATATTTCCAGAAGTTTGGTATACTACATGCACATCATGACCCTGCTCTACTAATCGATCAAAAGTTCCACCCATAGAAATTACATCATCATCTGGATGAGGACTAAAAATAACAACTCGTTTTTTATTAGGTGTTGCTCTTTCTGGTCTATGAGTATCATCAGCATTTGGTTTTCCTCCAGGCCAACCTGTAATTGTTTGCTGTAACTTATTAAACATCTTAATGTTTAAGTCATAAGCAGTGCCCTCAATCGTTAAAAGTCCAGACATACCATTATCATTATAATCACTATCTGTTAATTTTAAAATCGATTTATTCATTAAATTACTTAACCAAACAACCGCTTTTAATTTTAATCTATCATCCCAAACACAAGAGGTTACCAGCCAAGGTGTTTCTGTACGTGTAAGTTTAGATGCAGCCGCTTCATCAATAACAAATGTTGTATTATTATGTTCTTGTAAATAAGTTGCTGGTACTTGAGAACTAATTCCTCCTTCAATTGTCTCCTTTATTATCTCGCTTTTATTTGATCCCCAAGCCAATAAAACAATTCTTTTAGCACTTTTTACAGTACCAATTCCCATTGTAATTGCTTTTCTAGGTACATTTTTAATTTCTAAAAATGCGGGTGCTGCATCTACTCTAGTAATATGATTTAAGGTAATAATTCTTGTTCCAGAATTTACATGAGAACCTGGTTCATTAAAACCAATGTGACCTGTTCTACCAATACCTAAAAGTTGAAAATCTAATCCACCAACTTTTTTAATCCTCATTTCATAATCGATACAATATTGATATAAATCATCTAAAGAAACGGTTCCATCAGGAATATTAATATTTTCTGATAAAATATCTACATGATTAAAAAGATGCTCATGCATAAAATAAAAATAACTTTGAATATTACTTTTATCCATAGAATAATACTCATCTAAATTAAAAGTGATTACATTTTCGAAGCTTAATCCTTCTTCATTATGCATTCTAACCAGTTCTTCATAAACCTTTATTGGGGATGAACCTGTAGCTAAACCAAGGACACAATTTTTATTTTCGTTTTGTTTTTGTCTTATTAAATCTGCAATTTCTTGAGCAACAAATTTTGATGCTTCATGAGAAGAATGATAAGTAACATTATGAATTTTTTCATATCTAGTATCTTCAAATTGCCCTACTTGTTGATATGTTGTTTTCGTTTGTTTAAGCATAATAAGTGTTTTTTAATTTTTCCTATCTAGATATAAAAGTACTGTAGACTAAAGATTAATAATAATTTTATCGACCAAAAACAGAAAATCAAGTACAAAAAACAACCGGAAATGTATGAAACATTTCCGGTTGAAATAATTAATCAAAAAAACTATGTAATTTCTAAAAGTTAGAACCTGCTTTGTCCCACCATAATCTTGTCCCACCATTATCAGGACCACCTAATAAACTAACTGCTGTTTGAACATTTTCGCCATTTGTATTAACCTCATTGGCTACAAAATTTATTCTTCTTATTTGAGTATCTGTATCTATAGTACCTCCACTATTATTAACTACTACTGGAAAAACTCTAGGGTAACCTGTTCTTCTAAACTCAGACCAAGCTTCTTGTCCATCAGGAAACATTGCTATCCACTTTTGTGTAATAATTTGTTCTAATTTTTCTTCATTAGTACCAGCTGTATTGTATGCAATTTTTACATCACTTGCGTAAGCTATGTTATTTACAGGATTTAAAGCATCTACAAAATCTGCAGGAGTACTTGTATTATCTGCTAAATAAGCAGCGATTCCAGAAACACCATGCTGAGAAAATGATTCAGTTACACCAGCTTCATAATTTGCTTTTTCATCACCTGCATTAGCCCATCCTCTTAATGCTGCTTCAGCTTTTAATAATAGAATTTCTGCTGATGTCATCCAAGTTAATGTTTCTCCATCAATTACTTTACCTATAGAAGAATGTTCAACATATTGGCCTTTAGCGGTAATATCAATACCCATTCTAATTCCTTTATAATCTCCACTTAAAGTTGCATCTGCAGATGGATTAAAATAAGTTTCCATTCTACCATCATTATAACCTGTTAAGATAGATTCCATTTCTGCACCCATTCTTATATCTCCCCAAGAACCACTAATAACTGTAATAGGGTGAGGAAAGCCAGTATTTATAACCATGTTTTCTGATTCTAATAAACCAGCATTACTACTTAATGCTAATTCTCCTTGAGATTTAGCTAAAGATGGATTTGTATTTACTACACGCATTGCTAATCTTAATCTTAAACTATTAGCATATTGTCTCCATTTTGCTATATCTCCTCCAAAAGCAGCCATATCAAAAGGTTGAAATTGTACATCTCCAATAAAAGGCTCTAAACCATCTATAGCAGTTGCTAAATCATCAAAGAATGCTTGGTAAGCAACTTCTTGAGAATCGTATTCACCTGTAGTTGCAAAGTCATTAAATTTAGTATATCTAATTGGTCCATAGATATCAGAAACACGATGCATTGCAGTTACCTTAATGATGTTAGCTAAATGAACAAACTTTACACCTTTTTCATCTCCACCGAGTTGAACAGCATTTTTTACATTTAATGCTTGTGGCATTATATTTCCATAAGCATCAGACCAAGGAAAACCATTCCATCCATCTACTAATGAATACGTCATGTTGTTCACATTTCCTGCAAATGGTGTAGGAGGAGTCATGTATCCTGAAAATGTATCACCTAAAAGGTTTTGTTGTAACTGATAGTTCCAAGCTGGAGTTACATTAAAAACATTTAAAAACATTGGTTGAAATTCATTTCCAACATTATTATTCATCTGTGTAAGACTTTCTTCAGTAATACCATTTGGATTTGTATTAATGTCTTCAAAATCTTCTGTACAACTAGCAAAACCAATAACTAGTAATGAAGCTGCTAAGTATTTATATATATTTTTCATCGTCTTAGAAATTTATGTTCATGTTTAATCCAATACTTCTAGTTGAAGGTTGTCCATAGATATCAACTCCCTGTAAACCTATACCTGTACTTGATGCAATATTAGGATCGAAGGGTGCATCTTTATATAAAAAGAAGAGATTGTTTGCAATTAATGAAAGTTTTACACTTTCGAAATATTTAGAAACTTTTGGCAATGTATATGCTACTGATAACTCTCTTAAACTTACATTTGTTGCACTATATACATATTCTCCTAATAGACCCGCTCTACCACCTGTTTTTGTAAAATAATCTTGTGCAGACATTTGTGTGGCAGAACCTGTTGTAGTAACAACATCTATCATTCCATTGTTTCTAGCATCAGCAGATGCTTGAGATACACCATAGAAATCATTAATTGCTTCTGTTACACTTACTACTTCTCCACCGAATTTTCCATCAATTAAAAAGTTTACAGAAAAGTTTTTAAAGTCGAAAGTATTACTCCACCCTAAAGTATAATCTGGTTGAGCATGTGCTATTGTTTCAAATTCTGTAGCCTCAATCGTTAAATTTCCAGCACCATCGTCATTAACAACTGGTAACCCATTAGAATTTCTTATTACAGATTTTCCTCTAATACTTCCAAAATCTTCTCCCTCTATTAAAGAAAATCCATATCCATTAACACCAGGTGCTGTTAAAATCGCTTCACCATTATCTAAAGATGGATGAACAGATATTACTTTATTTTTATTAGAAGCATAGTTTAAAGAAGAATTCCATTTAAAATTGTCATTTACTATTGGTTTTCCATTTATTACTAGTTCAATTCCACTATTTGAAATCTTACCCGCATTCACGATATTCTGAGTATATCCTTGAACGTTTGGTTGAGCAGCAATAAAGAATATTTGATTTTCTGTTTTAGAATTATAATATGTTAAATCTACTCCTAAACGACTTCCAAAGAATCTCCATTCTGTACCAATCTCGAAAGACTTTTGTTTTTCTGGCTCTAAAGTTTCACCTTCTCTAGGAGCAAATGAAGCTTGATTTGCAGAACCAATAGTACCACCAGAATTAGTTGTTCCAATAGTTCTTAAAGGAATAGTTGCTCCAACAGGAATATCTTTACCAACCTCTGCATATGAAACTCTAACTTTTGCAAAAGATACAGATTCTGGCATTTCAAACATTTCAGTTAAAACGTTTGTTAAACCAATCGATGGATAAAAGAATGAACTTGAATTTGTATTAACAAGTGTTGAAGACCAATCTGTTCTACCTGTAACATCTAAAAATAACATGTTTTTATATCCAAAGTTTGCAGCTCCAAAAACAGATTGAACCTCTCTGTTTGATACACTTTGAGCAATACCATTAGAAGAATTAAAATTTGCTATGGTAAATTCGTTTGGAAATCTTAATCCTTCTGGACCTGAGTCTAAAAGTGTTTGGTCACCAATTTTATATTTTGTTAAACTAGATCCTAATATTACTCCTACATTAAAATCTTCAGAGATATCTTTGCTGTAATTTGCTATGAAATCTAAATACTGTTGAGTATTCTCAGTCTTCTCATTAATATATCTACCTGTAGCTGGTACAAAAGTTAAATCGCTACCTGCATATAATTGTTTATCAAAAGAAAAGAAAGATTTATCAAAACTACCTCTAGATTGTATAGATAAGTCCTCATTAATTTGATATTTAGCACTAATACTAGCCATTACTCTTTGAGTACCATCTTTACTAGTATTTCTGTTTGTTAACCAATAAGGATTTTGTTGTATGTTTTCATCAAAAGAAGTTGCATACTGATCCATCATATTAGTACTTGTATTAAAATACTCGAAATTATTTTTATATATATTTAAATCAATTCCTACTGGGTTTAAATATAAACCTGTCAAAGGGTTTGAGTACAAACCACTTGTTGGTCTGTTCCAAATTCTTTGATCAGATAAACTAATGTTTGCAGAAACTGTAATTTTGTCATCCAATAAACTTGCTGTTTCACGAACATTTAAAACATTTCTATTTAATCTATTTCCTGGCATTACACCTTTTGCAGATGTGTTTGCAAAAGACAAATATGTTTGAGCAATTTTATTCCCTGCACTCAAAGAGAATGAGTTAGTTAATGTTTGTCCTGTATTAAAAAAATCATCTACAGTATTAGATAAACCACTAGTTTTACCTCCCCAAGATTTAGGATCTGTAACTCTGCCGTTTTCAGAGATAGCTCCTCCAACAGAAAGAGATTGATATTCTGTTTGTAGTTTAGGTAAAGAAACAACATTATCAATTGTAAGAGTTGAATTAAAATTTACTTTTATTTTTCCTTCTTTTCCACTTTTTGTGGTAATTAAGATCACACCATTAGCACCTTGACTTCCATATAAAGCAGCTGCAGAAGCTCCTTTTAAAATAGTCATACTCTCAACATCATCAGGATTGATAAGAGAAGTTATATCTCCACCATCTCTATTCCCTGTTTGACTTCCAAAAATGTTAGCTCCAGGAGTCTCTCCATTTTGACCATTACCATTGTTTTGCATTGGTACACCATCTATAACATATAAAGGATCATTATTGCTAGTAGAGGAATTACCTCTTAACACTACTTTGGTAGCGCCACCAACACCAGAAGAACTTCTAGTAATTGTTAAACCAGCAGATTTACCAGATAAACTATTAATCGGGTTTGTCTGTTTTACTCTTGTTAAATCATCTCCTTTAACATCTTGTGCGGAGTAAGTAAGTGTTTTTCTTGATTTTTTAATACCAAGTGCAGTAACAACTATTTCATCTAGTTGATCTGCATCGTCTTCTAAAACAATATTTATAGTACTAGATGCACCAATAAATACTGTTTGTGTTTTCATACCTAAGTATGAAAAGCTTAATTTTTCTCCAACAGAAGCTTTAATAGTGTATTTACCATCAAAGTCTGTTTCTGTTCCCTTTGTTGTACCTTGTACAACAACGCTTACTCCTGGCAATGTAGAAGCATCTGATTTAGATGTTACTGTACCAGAAATAGTTTTCTCTTGTGCTTGTACATTTAATGTAAAAACAATTGAGAAAACAGCAATTAGTATTGTGTAAATTTTCTTCATGAATAATTGAGTTAATTAAATTTATCTTGGATAAAAGTATATTATTTAAGTGTTAGCAAAAAAATATATATATAAACAACATTAAAAGAACAATGAATGACATTTTTTAACACATAAATAAATTTCAGTGTATGTAATTGTTAAATTCAAGACTATTTTTTATTAATTTTATCTAATTTAGCATCAAATATTAAACTATTATCATTGAATAATACTTTTAAAAATATAAATTATAAGATTCCGGTTAAATATCATTTTTTATTCTGGATTAGTTATTTTCTTCTTAATGTTGTTAGATGGGGTAGTTATTATCAGGACTATTGGTATTCTTTTAAATCAAATATTGTTACTGTAACCCTAGGAATGCTTTTAGCATACTTTCATGTCTATTTTTTACTACCAAAATTACTTTTCAGAAAAAAAATTATAAGTTATGTTTTCTTCTTTATAGTTGGCTTGGTTGTATTTTATGTAGTCAGAACTGAATTGATATTTATCTTTATAAATGAAAATGTTTGGCCAGAATCTCAAACTCCACAAAGAGCGTATGCTTTTAATCATATATTAGTTGTTTCTTTAATAGGTATTTACGATGTTGGTTTGGTAACAACCATTAAGTTAACTGCTGATTGGATTTTTGATAGAAAAAGGATTGAAAATTTGGAGGCAACACAGTTAAAAACGGAACTTCAGTTTTTAAAAGCACAAATTCAACCACATTTTTTTTTTAACACACTAAATAACTTGTATGCTTTAACTTTAGAAAAATCAAAACAGGCCCCTGAAGTTGTTTTAAAGTTATCTGAGATTATGGAGTATATTCTGTATGATGCTAAAGAACCTAAAATTAGATTAATAAAAGAAATAAATTATATTCAAAATTACATAGACTTAGAAAAATTACGTTTTGGAGATAAAATAAAAGTACAAATTAATATGCAGGGTGATATAGAAGCCCAAAGTGTACCTTCTTTATTGTTTTTACCATTTATTGAGAATTGTTTCAAACATGGCACTTTAGATAACAATGAATTAAATATTTTAATTGATTTTGAAATTACTCAAACTAATTTATTAAAATTTACAGTAATTAATAACTATAATTTATTTACTCAGGATAAGAAAAATCATGGAATTGGAAATAAAAATGTTCTAAGAAGATTAGAATTACTTTATGATAATCGTTATACATTCAAAACAAAAACAGAAGGCCAAAATTATATTGTGGAATTATCAATACAGTTATAATTTAGTATATTTAAATTATGAAAATAAAATGCGTAATTATTGATGATGAGCCATTGGCAATTAGAGTTGTTGAAAATCATTTAAGCGAGTTTCAAAATTTCGAAATCGTAAAAACCTTTAATAATCCAATAGAGGCAATTCCCTTATTAGAAAAAGGCGAAATTGATGTGCTTTTTTTAGATATTAATATGCCAAAAATGAATGGTTTAGAATTTGCAGAAATCATAAAATCAAAAACAAATGTTATTATTACTACAGCTTATAGAGAATATGCTGTAGAAAGTTTTGATCTTGATGTTTTAGATTATTTAGTTAAACCCATACCTTTTAGTAGGTTTCTAAAAGCTATTAATAAAATTACGCAACAAGTTTTTAGTCAAAAAGGTGGTGGAGTAAAAGAAATAGACTCTAAAAATGATTCTTTCATTTTTTTAAAAGTAGAGAAAAAACTCATAAAAATTAAATTTGATACGATTCTTTATATTGAATCTTTAAAAGACTACATTAAAGTTTTTACTACAACAGGTAATTATCTTGTACATAAATCAATTACAAGCATTACGGAAGAACTTCCTGAAAGTAATTTTATAAGGATACATAGATCTTATACTGTAGCTATTGATAAAATTAAAAGTTTAGAAGGTAACTTATTAGAAATAGGAACCACTAGAATTCCAATAGGTAGAAAATATGTGAATCATGCAAAAAAAACCATTTTGAATATTGATTAAAAAAATGGGATAATCATTATTTTATTTCATAAATAAATCTGTTTGACATAAATTTTAAGTCATTGGTAGAATTATTTTTAACATAGTTATTTTATATTTTACATTTATCTTAACGTAAAATAAATCAAAATAATGTCCAATAATACTAAATCTCCATCACAAGCCAAAAACAATACATTAGTTCCAATAATTATTATTGCTGGACTTTTCTTTATTTTCGGTTTTGTTACTTGGATAAATGGTGCTTTAATTCCGTTTATGAAAACCATCAACGAATTAACAGATGCGCAGTCTTATTTAGTGGCCTCTGCATCTTATATTTCTTTTGTGGTTATGGCTTTACCAGCATCATATATCATCAATAAAATTGGATATAAAAAAGGAATGTCTTTAGGGTTAGTTATAATGGCTGCAGGAGCTTTATTATTTATACCAGCAGCAAATGCTAGAACTTATTGGATGTTTTTAACAGCTATTTTTATACAAGGAGCAGGTATGACCATTTTACAAACTGCTTCAAATCCATATATAACAATTTTAGGCCCCATAGAAAGTGCTGCAAAACGTATAGCAATAATGGGTATTGCAAATAAAGTGGCTGGATCTTTAGGTTCTGTTATTTTTGGAGCCATTTTGTTATCAGGAATAAGTGGAATTAAAGAAAAATTAGATATTGTTAATGATGAAGAAAAAGCCAATTTATTAAATACAATGGCAGATAGTGTTATTACCCCTTATATAATAATGGCAATTGTTTTATTTGTGTTAGGTATTTTAATTCGCAAAGCTCCTTTATCGCATGTAGAAGCAGATCCAATTGAAGAGTCTGATTCTGACGAAAAAGCAAAATCAAGTATATTTCAGTTTCCACATTTATGGCTTGGTGTTTTAGCTTTGTTTTTATATGTTGGAGTTGAAGTTGTAGCAGGTGATACTATTATTGCTTATGGAATATCTTTAAATATTCCTGTTGAGGAAGCTAAGTTTTTTACTTTATTTACTTTAATGGCTATGGTTGCCACTTATGGTTTGGGTGTGTTTTTAATCCCAAAATATATTACACAATCTTTCGCTTTAAAAATAAGTGCAATTCTAGGTATTGTATTCTCTTTTTGTATTGTTTATACAACTGGATTTACATCAGTCCTTTTTGTAGCTGCTTTAGGAATCGCAAACGCATTAGTTTGGCCAGCAATTTGGCCCTTGGCATTAACAGGTTTGGGTAAATTCACTAAAACTGCATCAGCTTTATTAATTATGGCAATATCTGGTGGAGCTATTATTCCACCTTTATATGGCGCTTTAGTTGATAACAGAAAAGAAGGATTAATAACAAATGGAATAAATGAAGCAAGTGCATTAGCAGAAGCTGCTTCATTTGGATATTGGATTTTATTACCATGTTATATAATAATATTATATTATGCTTTTTGGGGACATAAGGTTGGTTTAAAAAAAGTATAACCTTATGCTGACTTCAAAGAGAATTAAATCTGTTGATTTATTTAGAGGAATTACAATTGCTGCCATGATTTTGGTTAACACACCAGGAAATTGGAGTTCTGTCTTTAGTCCTCTGTTGCATGCAAATTGGCACGGTTTAACTCCAACAGACTTAGTTTTTCCTTTCTTTTTATTTATAGTTGGAATTTCTATTTTCTTTGCCTACAAAAATAAAGCAAAAAGTAAATCTACGTATAACAAAATATTAATTAGAAGTTTAAAACTGATAAGTTTAGGCTTATTTTTAAATGTGTTCTTGCCATATTTCCCTTTTTTCGAAGAACTAGAAACAGTTCGTTTGCCCGGAGTTTTACAGAGAATTGGTATCGTTTTTTTTATATCATCCGTATTATACCTTAATTGTAATTGGAAACTTTTATTAGGTATCAGTATTACAATATTAATTGGATATTGGTTAGTGTTAGGTTTCCTTCCTTTTTCTGACGGAACTCTACCTACATTTAACAGAGCGCCAAATAACTGGTCAAACTTTATAGATTCAAATCTTCTTGGAAATCATATGTGGAAAACAGACTATGATCCAGAAGGATTCTTTAGCACTTTACCTTCTATTGTTTCTTGTCTTTTTGGGATATTAATAGGGAATTTATTAGACAAACACAGAAGCGTTAAAAAATTATTTATGGCTGGTGTTTTATTATTAGCTTTAGGTAATATTTTAGATATTTGGTTCCCTATAAACAAAGCAATTTGGAGTAGTAGTTTTGTTTTAGCCACAAGTGGTTGGGCAACAATTACTCTAGCTATAATATACTATTTAAACGATGTTAGGGGTTTTAACTTTGGAGACGTTTTTAAGTATATGGGTATGAATGCAATTACCATCTACTTCTTATCCAGTTTTATTTCTAAAATTATGTATTTAACAAAAGTTGGAGATTCTAATGTACATAGTTATTTATACAACACTATTTTTGTGCAACATTTCTTTTCTGATCAACTTTCTTCTCTTATATATGCTTTAACTGTCGTTTTATTTTATCTAGGATTAAGTTATATAATGTTTAAAAAGAAAGTTTTTATAAAAGTTTAGATAAACTTATAATGTAAAGATTACTAAGGTTAACAGCTCTATATTATCTTAAAATATTGATTTTTATTGGTCGTTAGGGAGAAAATTGGACACTCATTCTCTAAAAGGTTGGATTTTAAATATTGTTTGTCAACGCTATCTGGAAGAAGTTTGCTTTAATTATTTTCTGATGTTTAAATTTTATTTTTTACAAATATTATGTAATTTTCTATACCCATGGTTGACAAACAGTCTTAGTAATTATACTCAATTGGGTCTTCCCATTTATTAAGGTTAATAATTATTCTATTGGTGCTTGAAATCTGTATTTGCGTTAAATTAAATGATAGTTTAAGTTCTATTCCAGCTTCACAATTATCTTTATCATCAAATGCCAACCTAATATTTTTCTGAGTAGGATTGGTTTCCAAATAATCAGTCCCAGTTACTAAATCATAATATATATTGCCGCATCCGCCTCCATATCCAATGGTTATATTTAGATTGTTATCAGCTATTGAGGCCATAATTATTTCGAAGTCATCATTAGGTGCATTTGAAAATAAATCGTCCTCTACTCGAATTCTATCAGAATTCTCCAAAGAATTTCTTAAGTTGTTGTTATCATTGTCGCAGCTTATCACAATGAAAGTAATAAATATTAGAAATGGGATTTTAAATTTCATTTGTGTATTATATTTTCCTTTATTGATTTTTAGTTAAGGTTGTTGTGAATTTTTTTAAAGATGATACTTTCGTACCATTAAATAAATATAATAAGTAAAGGTATTAACTTTTAATTTTATTTTTTGGTGGATTTGTTAATTGGTCAAATCCCATATTAAACAAAGTAAATCCGAAAATATCGGCATATTGTTCGATAGTTTTTGTTACAGGTGTGCCTGCTCCATGACCAGCATTGGTTTCTATTCTAATTAAAACAGGACTTTCTCCAGCTTGTTTTTCTTGTAATTCTGCAGCAAATTTAAAACTGTGTGCTGGTACAACTCGATCATCATGGTCTCCTGTGGTAACTAATGTGGCAGGATAAGATGTTCCTTCTTTTACATTATGTACAGGAGAATATCCCTTTAAATAGTTAAACATTTCTTTGCTTTGTTCTGCTGTTCCGTAATCATAAGCCCATCCTGCACCCGCAGTAAATGTGTGATAACGCAACATGTCTAAAACGCCAACCGCGGGTAGCGCAACTTTCATTAATTCTGGTCTTTGCGTCATGGTTGCCCCTACTAATAATCCTCCATTTGAACCTCCACGAATTGCTAAATATTCTGATGAAGTATATTTTTCGGCAATTAAATATTCTGCAGCAGCAATAAAATCATCAAATACATTTTGTTTTTTTAGTTGCGTTCCGGCATCGTGCCATTTTTTACCATATTCGCCACCGCCTCTTAAATTAGGAACAGCATAAATACCTCCTTGCTCCATCCAAACGGCATTTGCAATACTAAAACTTGGCGTTAAGCTGATGTTAAAACCTCCGTAACCGTATAAAATCGTTGGGTTTTTACCATTCAATTCTAGGCCTTTTTTATGAGTAATAATCATAGGGACTTTGGTTCCGTCTTTTGAGGTGTAAAACACTTGATGACTTTCATAATGGTCAGCATTAAAATCGATGGACGGTTTCCAGTAAGACGTATATGTACCTTCTTTTGGATTAAATTTATAAGAGGAGTTTGGCGTGTTGTAATTGGTAAAAGAAAAATATAATTCGGCTGCCTCTTTTTTGCCGCTAAAACCACCCGCAGAACCCACTCCAGGCAGTTTTATTTCTCGAATTAAATTTCCGTCAAAGTCATATTGTATCACTTTAGAAACGGCATCTACCATATATTCTGCGAAGAAATAACCTGCACCAGAAGTTAAGTTTAAAACATTTTCTGTTTCTGGAATAAAATCTTTCCAATGTTCTTGCGTTGGGTTTTTAGCATCTACAGTGACTACTTTTTTATTGGCGGCATTTAAATTAGTGACCAAGTATAGCTTATTTTGGTTATTTTCTATCACAGAAGTATCACTATCAAAATTATCGATAACCGTTATTAACTCAGAATTTTTTACAGATAAATCTTTTATAAATAATTTATTCCCAGAGGTTGATGTGGAAGCCGAAATAATTAAATAGGTATGATCTTCAGTTAAGTAACCACTCACATACCGGTGCTTTTCAGAGGCTTTTTCTCCAAATATAACGACATCATTTTTTTGTGAGGTTCCTAATTTATGATAATATAATTTGTGCTGATCTGTTTTTGCAGAAAGCTCACTTCCTTTCGGTTTATCATAACTAGAATAATAGAAACCTTCGTTTTTATACCAAGAAATTCCAGAGAATTTTACATCAACAATCGTGTCTTCTTTAATTATTTTAGTGTCAGTGTCCATAATAATTATTTTACGCCAATCAGAACCACCTTCAGAAATAGAATATGCAACCGTTTTTCCATCTTTAGAAAAACTCAAAGCACCTAAAGAAGTTGTAGCGTCTTCAGAAAAAGTATTGGGATCTAAAAAAACCTCTTCTTTGTCGTCTTTTTTTCTATACACTACGTACTGATTTTGTAAACCATTATTTTTATAAAAATAGACGTAATCACCTTCTTTAAAAGGGGTTCCTACTTTTTCGTAATTCCATAATGCTGTTAACCGAGATTTAAGTTGTTCCCGATACGGAATTTTATTTAAATAATTAAAAGTAACCGCATTTTCTGCTTTTACCCAAGCTTCTGTTTCCTTGCTTCGATCATCTTCTAACCATCTGTAATTATCAACTACTTTTGTATCAAAAATAGTGTCTATAATGGCCTTTTTAATTGTTTCTGGGTAGTTCACCTCTATATTTCTTTGTTTAACTTCTTCTTTGCAAGAAACAAAAATTGCACTTGCAAACAAGATGGGAATGAGTAATTTATTCTTCATAAGTTCTGAAATTTGACATCTTATCAAAATTAGAAGTTATTGAACAGATTGTTAGTTATTTAACATTTTTTAACGTTTGAGGTTTCAGAGACTGACTACTTTGTAATGAGAGCAGTATAAAAACGACTACTTTTGTAGAAAAAAAGAATTTAGAATGACAGAAAACTTAACGAAAGAAACCTTTTTAAAAAAGGTCTTTAATTTTGAAGAAAACAAAGAGTGGAAATTTGAAGGAAACAAACCTGTTTTAATCGATTTTTACGCAGATTGGTGTGGCCCTTGTAAAACGTTAGCGCCAATTTTAGAGCAACTTTCAGAGGAGTTTGAAGGTAAAGTTGATATTTATAAAATAGATACTGAAGCAGAGCAAGAGTTAGCGGCGGCTTTCGGCATTAGAAGTATTCCTTCGATGTTATTTTGTCCGATGGAAGGGCAACCAGAAATGGCAAATGGAGCGTTACCAAAAGCAGAGTTAGAACGCATTATGGCGGATGTTTTAAAAGTAACAAAATAAAAAGACATCATTGCGAGGAAGGAAGGAATTTGCTTCATAATTAAGCAAGAACATCTTTAATAAATCCTGATAATTAATTTTTTCAGGATTTTTTTATATCAAAAAAACAATACATAAGATTTAGATGCATTAAAATATTATGTATATATTTACTCCATGGGAAATCAGAAACTATATAAAGGTTCTTTGCAAACCATTATTTTAAAGTTATTAGAAAGTAATGATAAAATGTATGGATATGAAATTACTCAAAAAGTAAAAGAACTCACCAAAGGCGAATTACAGATTACTGAAGGAGCTCTATATCCTGCGTTGCACAAATTAGAGGCAGATGGTTTGTTAGATGTTGAGGTTGCAAAAGTTGGAAATCGATTACGAAAGTATTATAAATTAACCGAAATCGGAACCAAAGAAACGGCCAACAAGTTGGAAGAAATGCAAGAGTTTTTAAGAACAATGCAACATTTGGTGAACCCTAAATTTAGTTTGGAGTAAGATTTTATACGCTATGGAAATCACAACAAAACAAATACAGCAAGTAGAAACCTATCTTGATAAAAAAAGCTTTGATTTTATTGATTTAAAAGTAGAAGTTTTAGATCATATGATTTCTGATATTGAAAGCTTCTTGGATAACAATTATTCTTTTGAAAATGCCTTTAAAATAACTGTTTTAAAATGGGATCAACATTTTAAAGATACGTCGAGTTTTTATTTTGGTCTTCAATATCACGAATCTAAGATTGTAGTAAAAAAAGCAGTTAAAATGTTTAGACCTTTTTTCTTATTTTATTTGTCAGCATATTTTTTACCTATACTATTTCTCAAGAATTTTTCAATTATTTTTTCTAAAAGCACAATCTATTTAGTAAATGGATTCTTAAATTTAATTGCGGCTGTTTTTTTAATCTACTTAATTTTTATCATTATAACAGTTATAAAATCGAAAGTAAAAACAACCTATCGTTTTATTCTAAGAACTCAGTATTTAGGTATTATTTTTCTAATAATTCCTTTATTGATGGGAAATCATTTTAATGAGAAAGGAAACTTAGAGCCTGTTCTTACGGGTTTTCTTTTTGGAGGTTTTGCAGTAACTTATATCTGCCATTATTTTTTTAAAAAACACCAAGCGGAAATAACAAAATATAAAATTTCATAAGCTATGGAATTATCAAAAGAACAACTCTTACAAATAGACAATTACATTTATGGTTGTGGCATTAAATTTCATGATGTTAGAGCAGAAATAGTAGATCATTTTGCAAATATTTTGGAGAAAAAGTTAGTTAAAAATTCTACTATAGATTTTAAAAAAGAAATTGAAAATATACATAGTAATTTTAAGGATGAGGGCTTTAAGCAGTTATTAAAAGAGAAAACTAAATCAGTTCAAAAAAAGTTTTACAAACAATCTTTACAACAAGTAATTACATTTCTTAAACCTCCTAAGATAATTATTACGGGCGTGCTATTTTATGTCTTGTTTTTGTTGATGAATTTTGTTGATGATAAAGAAGCTTTTTTCTCTGTTCTTAGTTTTATTTTAATCTTTTTAGGATTCCGATTATTATTTAATGTAAATATGAGAAATACAAAAAAAGACACTTTTTTGGTTTTAAATATGACCATGTATTTTTTTAATGGATTTTATTTATCGGTTATGATTTTTAATTTTATGACTAGAAACAGAAATGAGGAAAGTTTTTTAAACCCTAGTTATAATGCAATAGAATTAATCCTTTTTATGACGTTATTACTATTTTATTGGTCAGGGGAATATGTGTTTTATCAAAATAAGAAATTAGTAAAAGAACAATATCCAAATGTAATTTTATAAAGATGGAACTTACAAAACAACAAATTAAATATATAGATCATCGTTTAGAAAATGATGGAATAAAATATTGGGATATTAGAATAGAAATGTTAGATCATGTTGTTTCTGATGTTGAAGAAAGATTTATTGCAGAGAATTCGGATAATGATTTTAAAGAAATGGTTCAAGAATCTTTTATTGCTTTAGGTTGGAGAGAGAATTTTAATGGCGGAGGTTTTGATGAAATTTTAGCATCAAGATTAAAATTGTATAACAGGAATCGAAATAAGAATTTTATAGAATATATTAAAAAGACATTCTCTAATTTTAAATTTATTCTAGGAACAGTATCGCTTGGAGTTGCAGTTTTGTGTTTTCAAGAAAACAAGCTAGCTTTAAAAACCCTATTTTTTATCATGTTTGGGGTATACATTGCTTTTATGTTCAGGTTTGCATTTAAATACAAGGTGATGAATTCAGCAAGATTGGTTTCAGCTATATTCTTTGCGACTTTTCCAATAACAATCTTGAACGCTGTAATTTATATGCCAAAGGTTTTCCTTGATTACGAAATTAGTCTTTTCTCCATATCTATCATAATGATTGCAGTGGCTTCGTTTTCTGCTATTGGTATTCGCTATCTTAATGAAGAATTAGACAAGGCTCAAAAAATATATAATCAGTTAATTTCTTAAACTTTTTATTGATGAAACTTACAACATTACAAATAGAAAATCTTTACAAATTTACTCGGCAACATTATGTATATCATTATGATGTGCAAACAGAATTGGTAGATCATTTGGCCAATGATATTGAAAGTATTTGGGAGGAAACACCCAATTTAACTTTTGAACAAGCAAGAGATAAATCCTTCAAAAAGTTCGGGATTTTTGGTTTTATGGATGTCATAGAAGCCAAACAAAAACAAATGAATAAACGATATTGGAACATTCTATTAAGATTTGTAAAAGAGTGGTTTACGATGCCTAAGCTTCTTACAACAATACTCCTGTTTTTAGGTATTTATTTAGTGCTTCAAGTTCAGTATTCAAAATTTATTATTTTAGGAAGCCTGTTATTAGCGATTATTTTTGAGTCTGTATATTTATACAAAGACAGGCAGGCTCAAAAGAAAAAAACCGAAAAAAAAGAAAAGATATTCTTATTAGAAGCAATGATTGGGCAAACGAAAGGTGGTTTTGTAAGTATTGCTTTTGTAAACATTTTCAATTTTATTCATGTAACTAAAGTTGAATTCAGTTCTTTAGAAACGCATTGGCTCCTTTTAATCGCATTTTGTACCACTGTTGTAATGATCATGTTTTACGTTTCTTCTTATGTGATTCCTAATAAATGTCAAGAATTATTGCAAGAAACCTACCCAGAATATAAACTTGCAAAAAGTTTGTAACAATACACTTAAAACGAATACTTATTATAAGACCAAACGAACTAAAACTATGACTTTACGCTTTTTAAAATTAGAATGGAAACAATTTGTTCGTTCTGCTTCCTTTGGGAAAAGTATTGCCTTAAAAATAATTATGGCCTTTTTTGCATTATATTTTTTGGTTTCTTTTTTGGCAATCGGCATTGGAGGTTACTTTATCTTAAAGAAAGAATTTCCAGCGTCTGACCCATTGCAATTATTAAATTCTTATTTACTTTTTGCCATTCTTGGAGATTTAATTTTGAGGTATTTAATGCAAACATTGCCAATTATGAATATAAAGCCAATGCTTACTTTACCTATCAAGAAAAGTAAGTTAGTGCACTTTGTTTTAGGAAAATCATCTTTTTCATTTTTTAATATTTTAGGATTGTTTTTTTACATTCCTTTTGCAATCGTTTTAATAAAAGAAGGATATCATACGGCAGGTGTTTTAGGATGGTTATTAACCATGATTTTAATTATTCAATCTGCAAATTTTTTAAATTTCTTAATCAATAAAAATAATGTTGCTTTGATTTTTATTGGTGGATTATTTGTGATTTTTATTGGTTTACAAAAGTTTGAAATTGTTGATATTCTTGGTTTTGGAGGGCAAATATTTGACGCTATTTATGCAAACCCAATTTTTTCTTTGATTAGTCTTGTTTTGCTAGTGGTGTTATATCGGTTAAATTATAAACAATTACGAAACCAAGTGTACTTAGACGAAGCGGTTGCGGCTAAAGTAGAAGAAGCAAACACCTCTGATTTGTCTTGGGCAAACAAATTGGGTGATGTAGCCCCATTTATAAAAAATGATATTCGTTTAATCTGGAGAAATAAAAGAACGAAGACGGTGTTTTTAATGTCCTTTTTATTCCTTTTTTATGGTTTAATTTTTTATACTATGGACGCTTATAAAGACTCGCTACCAATGTTGATGTTTGCGTCCTTATTTGTGACGGGAGGTTTTACGTTAAATTACGGACAATTTATACCTGCTTGGGATAGCGCACATTACAAAATGCTAATGAGCCAAAGTTTTAGGTACAGAAAATTTTTAGAGTCGAAATGGGTTTTAATGGTCTCAATGACTACTATTCTGTATTTTTTAAGTTTCCCTTATTTGTATTTTGGGATAGATATCTTTTTAATGATCACTGCAGGTGCAATTTTTAATATTGGCTTTAATTCACTCTTTTTATTATATGCAGGTTCGTTTAATAGAAAAAGAATAGATTTAACCAAAGGTGGTTTTGGAAACACACAGGGAACAAGTGCAACACAGTTTCTCGTTGTAATTCCACTAATGTTATTTCCAATGTTATTATTTTGGGTTTTCAATACGTATGTAGGATATAATTCAGGTTTTATAATCGTGGCAAGCATTGGGTTAATTAGTTTATTATTGAAAAATTACGCGATGAATTTCACTGAAAAGAAATACATTAAAGACAAATATGCTATGATTAACGCTTTTGGAAAAGAAGCATAATTAAATTAAAAAAAGACACCATGATTACAATAGATACAATTTCAAAAAAATACGGCAAAGCAGAAGTGTTAAATGTACCTTCAATAGAAATTCCTACAGGACAAAGTTTTGGTTTAGTGGGTAATAACGGAGCAGGAAAAACCACCTTATTTAATATTTTATTAGATTTAATTAGACCTACAACGGGTGCAATTACAAATAATAATATTGTAGTAAATCAAAGTGAAGATTGGAAAACATTTACAGGTTCTTTTATTGATGAATCCTTTTTAATTGGTTATTTAACACCAGAAGAATATTTCGACTTTATTGGTGATTTAAGGGGAATGAACAAAGCGGATGTTACTAAGTTTTTAAATCAATTTGATGAGTTCTTTAATGGAGAGATTGTTGGGAAGAAAAAATATTTAAGAGATTTAAGCAAAGGAAATCAGAAAAAAGCAGGAATTGTAGCTGCAATGATGGGGAATCCAAAAGTGGTTATTTTAGATGAGCCTTTTGCTAATTTAGACCCAACAACACAAATTAGATTAAAAATATTGATTAAAGAATTGATTAAAAATAAAGAAGTTACCGTTTTAATTTCTAGTCACGATTTAACACATGTAACAGAGGTTTGTGAGCGGATTGTAGTTCTAGATAAAGGAAATGTGGTAAAAGATATTCAAACATCGACGGAAACTTTAAAAGAATTAGAAAGCTATTTTTCAGTTTAAATAGGCTATTCTTAATTTATTACTATTTTTACACGCTGATTTATACTATTTTCTAAAGATTTTAGTTTTAAATAAGAGTTTCTAGTTTTTTTAAAACAAATTTTTAATTTAGATTTACCTGTGTGAAAAACACCCAAAAAATAATAGCCTTTCTTGTTCTTTTTGTTGCTGCATTTGCCTGTAGCACAAAAAAAGATACTGTTGTCAGCAGAAATTTTCATGCGATAACTACCAAATACAATGTCTTATTTAATGGTAAAGAGGCCTTTAAAAAAGGAATTGAAGACATCAACAACAATTATAAAGACGATTGGTTTCAGCGTTTGCCAATTGAGCCAATTGAGTTTGAAGAAGATAAAATAGTTTTATCTTCCTTTAATAACAATGGTCCAGGAGCAGGTTTTGGGAGCAATGAAGATGAAGAGAAAAAAGAGCTAACGACCTTTGAGAAAGCAGAAGAAAAAGCAGTAAAAGCGATTCAAAGACATGGTATGAATATCGACGGAATTGAACGCAACAGACAAATAGATGATGCCTATTTGTTGTTAGGCAAGTCTCGTTATTATACACAACGTTTTATTCCTGCAATTGAAGCGTTTAATTATGTGATTGCAAATTACCCACAAGCAGATTTAATTGCAGAAACAAAAATTTGGAGGGCTAAGGCAAATACTAGAAATGATAATGAAGAAATTGCTATAGAAGCAATGAAATTATTATTGGTTGTTAGAGACAGTTTAGAAACTAGCTTGCCCGATAAAATTAAAGAGCAAGCGCACACAGCTTTGGCGATGGCCTATGTAAAAAGTGATAGTATGCAAAAGGCTAAAAAGCATTTGCAATTGGCAACTAGAACTTTAAAAAATAGAGATCAAGGAGCAAGAAACCTATTTGTTTTGGGGCAAATATATAGTAATGAAAATAAAAAAGATTCTGCTTTTTATGTTTTTGAAAAGTTATCCAATTTTAAAAAAGCACCCTACAAATACAAGATTCATGCAAACATAGAACTTGCGAAAAATTTCTCTAAAGATTCAATATCAACAACCATATTAGAAAGAATACAAAAACTGATTAAAAATAGAGATAATAGACCTTATTTAGATGAGTTGTATTATCAAGTAGCGGTTTTGCATCAAAATAAGGACAGCATTCAATTGGCCTTAAGCAATTACAATAATTCATTAAGAGCTAAAAATGGAAGTGATCAGCAGAAAACTTTTACGTTTGAAAAATTAGGAAATCTTTATTTTAAGGATGCTGAATATCAATTTGCAAGCGCTTATTATGATAGTGTTTTGCAAGTCTCTACAGATAGTTTAGATATTAGAATTAGACGTGTTAAAAGAAAGTATAGGAATTTAGCATCCTTAATTAAGTTTGAAGAAGTTGTAGCTACAAATGATAGTATTGTAAGAATTGCTGCTTTATCGAAAGACGAACAAAAATTATTTTTTGAAAGTTATATAGAAAAGTTAAAGAAAGCAGATGAGGAAGCTGCTCAATTAAGATTGAATCAGCTTGCATTCGGGGATTCAGGCGATGGTTTGCAATCTTCTAACAAAGGAAAATGGTATTTCTACAACAGTCAATCTTTAAGTTTTGGTAAAACGGAATTTCAAAAGATTTGGGGAAGTAGAAAACTAGAAGATGATTGGAGATGGTCTGAAAAAGCAACAATTGGAGGTGCTTCAGAAAAAGATTCTACTCCAGTAAATAAGGTAAATTTAAAATATGATTTAGATGCTTATTTAAGTAGTATTCCCGTTAAAAAAGAAAAAATAGACAGTTTACAAACAGAAAGAAATCAGGCATTATATGAATTAGGTTTGATTTATAAAGAGCAATTTAAAAATCAAAATTTAGCAAAACTAAGATTAGAGAGATTGGCTAGGTTACAACCAAAAGAAGCATTAATTCTACCAATAAATTGGCATTTGTATCAGATTTATAACAGCTTAGAGGATGCCGAAATGACTGAAAAATATAAGAATGTAATTCTTACCCAATTTGCGGATACAAAATTTGCACAAGTAATATTAAATCCAGAGGAAAAAATAGCTGAAGAAGTTGCTGTTGACGAGGTAGAAAAAGTTTATAAAGAAGTGTATTATTTATATAAAGCAAACAAATTTGAAGAGGTAATCTCTAAAATTAGTAAGTATGTCGCCAAAGTACCAGGTTCAACCTTAGTTCCGAAATTCGAGCTTTTGAAAGCATTTGCAATTGGTAAATATCAAGACCCTCAGGCTTATAAGATTGCATTAGATTTTGTAGCAGTAAGTTATGGAAGCACAGAAGAAGGTAAAAAAGCCAAGGCAATTTTAAAGCAATTAGAAAAATAAAAAATAGCGTTTAAAAACTGAGCCAAAAAATATGGAAAGAAATGTTATTGGTAAAAACACCATTATTGTTGGAGAAATAAAATCTGACGGAGATTTTAGAATCGACGGAACTTTAGAGGGAAATTTAACAATTAAAGGAAAGGTTATTATTGGTGCAGCAGGCATAGTGAAAGGAAATATATCGGCTTCAACTGCAGATATAGAAGGTGAAACTTCCGGCCAATTAAAAGTAATAAAAACCCTTACCGTTAAAGCAATGGCTAAAATTTCTGGCGATGTAGTAGTTGGTAAACTTTCTATTGAACCTGGCGCTACTTTTAATGCCAGTTGTGTTATGAAAGGTTTCGCGAAAGAAGAAAATAAACCTGATGAAAAACAATCACAATCAAAAAAACAACCCCAAAAAACCTTTAAATAAAGCACTTCAACTTTCTGGGGCAGGTTTACAAATGGGACTTACTATTTATCTAGGTTTTCTTCTAGGTAAATGGTTAGACAGAAGTTTAGAAACTAACTTTTTAAAAGAAACAGTAACCTTGATTGCTATTTTTTTAGCAATGTATTCATTGATAAAACAAGCCAATAAAATTAATGATTAAAGCAATTTTCGGTTACTCTTTAGTATTTTTTTCTTTATTTTTTATAGGGCTTTTTTTTCACGAAAATGTGATAGAAAAACAAGGGGTTATTTTACCTTTTTCATTAAAAAAAGTATACCTTTTTCACTTGGGGTTTTCATTGTTAATTTGTGTCAATTTTAAATTGTTTTCGACTGTTGATAAAATTTTTGAACAACTAGGTTTTATCTATTTAGGAACACTTCTTTTAAAAATTGTGCTTTTCTGTGCAATCTTTTACAAGTCTATCTTCACAGAAGAAAACTTAACTCAAATTTCAAGATTATCATTCTTTATTCCAGCAATTATTTTTTTATTAACAGAGACCATTTTGGTAGCAAAAGTTTTGAATAAAAAAAATATTTAAAAAAAGGGTTTGTAGTTTTGAATTATTACGTATTTTTGCGCCGAATTTAGAAAGCGTATTTGAACAATGAAGATTGCAGAAAAAACAGTCAGGTTTCTTACAATAGCAATGATAGCTCTTTTTACAGCTGCAGGATTTGCTGCTGTTACAGATAAAAAACAAGACATTCAAAATGATGGTGGGCGTGTAAATACGAAGGAAGAAGTAGAGGCTTATATTTTACATCACATCAAAGATTCTCATGATTTTTCTTTATGGTCTTATACTTCGGATGAAGGCGAAAGAAAGCACGTTGGTTTTCCTCTACCTGTAATTCTTTGGACAAGTAAAGGGCTAGTAACTTTTATGTCTTCAGAATTTCATCACAACGATGATGGACATGTAATCGTAGAAAAAGATGGATTAAAATTTGCGAAGATTCACTCTAAAATTTTTGAATTAGACAACAATGCTGTAACGATTTCTTTTGACGAAACGCACCATGCAACAAATGCACACAAGTTATTAGATTTTTCTATTACTAAAAGTGTTGTAGGAATTTTGTTCATAGGTTTCTTACTGTTGTTTTGGTTTTCTAGATTGGCAAAACAATACAAGACGAAACAAATACCAACAGGTTTTGCAAGAGTTTTAGAGCCTTTAGTATTATATGTGCGTGACGAAATAGCAAGACCAAATATTGGTGATAAACATTATAGAAGATTTACTGGGTATTTATTAACGGTATTTTTCTTCATATGGGTTTTAAATTTAGCAGGTTTAACCCCTTTAGGTTTTAATGTAACAGGACAATTAGCAGTAACAGGATGTTTAGCAATTTTTACATTAGTAATTTATACAGTTAGTGGAAACAAAGATTACTGGATGCACATGATTTGGATGCCAGGAGTTCCTGTTTTAATTCGTCCAGTTTTAGCAATTATAGAATTAGCTGGAGCATTAATCATTAAACCGTTTTCATTATTAGTACGTTTGTTCGCAAACATTTCAGCAGGTCATATTGTGGTAATGAGCTTAATTGCAATTATGTTCACTTTAAAAGAATCTTTAGGGGTTGTAGGTGCAACAGGATTGTCTTTAGTATTATCATTTTTTATAACATTAATTGAGGTTTTAGTGGCTTTTTTACAAGCATATATCTTTACAATGCTTTCTGCATTGTTTATCGGTATGGCTGTAGCAGATCACTCGGAAGCTCATTAATACAAATTTGTTTAATTTAATATAAATACATTTATTATGTACAATTTAATTGGAGCAGGATTAATCGTAATTGGAGCAGGAATTGGTCTAGGTCAAATTGGTGGTAAAGCAATGGAAGGAATTGCTCGTCAACCAGAAGCAACTGGAAAAATTCAAACAGCAATGATTATTATCGCTGCATTATTAGAAGGTTTAGCATTTGGAGCATTATTCTTAGGGAAATAATCCAAATAAAAACAAAGATAGCGTTCTGCAACGGTTGGTTGCAGAACCTATTTTAAAATTAAACAAAAGAAATAAAAAAATAATTAGTTTATAGAATGGAAACTTTATTAAACGATTTTTCACCAGGATTATTTGCAGTGTCAACAATCTTATTGCTCGCATTAATCGCATTAATGGTAAAATTTGCTTGGAAACCAATTTTAAATTCTTTGGAAGAAAGAGAGTCTGGAATCGAAAATGCTTTAGCAGCAGCAGAAAATGCGCGTAAAGAAATGCAAAACTTACAATCTGATAATGAAAGATTAGTAAAAGAAGCAAGAGCAGAGAGAGAGGCAATGATGAAAGATGCAAGAGATATTAGAAATAATATAATTGCCGAAGCAAAAGAAGATGCCAAAGAAGTTACTACAAAATTAATAGAAAATGCGCAGGCAGCGATTATTCAAGAAAAGCAAGCAGCCATTGCAGAATTGAAAAAGAATGTTGCAGAGCTATCTATTTCAATTGCAGAATCAGTAATTAAAAGAGAATTATCTTCTAAGAAAGATCAGCTAGAGTTAGTTGAAGGAATCTTAAAAGATGTTACTTTAAACTAAGTTAAGCATGAAAGACGCAAGAGCAGCAATACGTTATGCAAAAGCAATCTTAAATCTTGCTAAAGATTCTAAAGAAGAAAAGGCGGTAAATGACGATATGTCATTGATATCAACTACTATTGCTGACAATGATGAATTTGAAGTAATGTTAAGAAGTCCTATTGTTAAATCTTCTGATAAAATTAAAGTTTTAAATGCTTTGTTTGATGGTAAGGTAAACAATATCACGCTTGGCTTATTTCACTTATTACAAGATAACAAAAGAATTGCAATGTTGCATTCTATTGCAAAACAATATGTAATTATTTATTCTTTTGACAAGCATATGCAGGTTGCTAAAGTAACAACAGCAGTTCCTTTAACTAAAGAAATAGAAGTAAAAATTTTAGAAAAAATAGTTTCTTTAACAGGAAAGAAAGCAAATTTAGAAAACGTAATAAATGAATCAATCTTAGGAGGGTTTATTTTACGTGTTGGAGATGTGCAATATGACGCAAGTATCTCTAATTATTTAAACGAATTGAAAAAGGAATTTGACAACAGTCATTACATTCCAAAAATTTAATTATACATCAAATTATAAAAGATGGCAAGTATCAAACCAGCTGAAGTATCAGCAATTTTAAAGCAACAGTTAACAAATTTTGAAGCAAAAACTACTTTAAACGAAGTAGGAACTGTTCTACAAGTAGGAGATGGAATTGCTCGTGTTTACGGTCTTTCAAATGTTCAATATGGTGAATTAGTAGAATTCGATAATGGATTAGAAGGTATTGTATTAAACCTAGAAGAGGATAATGCAGGTGTTGTATTATTAGGAGCTTCCACTTCAATTAGAGAAGGTTCTACGGTAAAGCGTACTGAAAGAATTGCATCTTTAAGAGCAGGAGAAGGAATTGTAGGAAGAGTAGTAGATACTTTAGGTAGTCCGATAGATGGTAAAGGACCTATCGCTGGAAAAACGTATGAAATGCCTTTAGAGCGAAGAGCTCCTGGAGTTATTTATAGAGAACCAGTAACTGAACCATTACAAACGGGTATTAAATCTATTGATGCAATGATTCCTGTTGGTAGAGGTCAACGTGAATTAATTATTGGAGACCGTCAAACTGGTAAGTCTACAGTTGCGCTTGATACCATCTTAAATCAGAAAGAATTTTACGATGCTGGTGAGCCAGTATTTTGTATATACGTCGCTATTGGTCAAAAGGCTTCTACTGTGGCTGCAATTGCAAACATGTTAGAAGAAAAAGGCGCAATGGCATATACTACTATTGTTGCAGCAAATGCATCGGATCCTGCAGCAATGCAGGTTTATGCACCATTTGCTGGAGCTGCTATTGGAGAATATTTTAGAGATTCTGGAAGACCAGCTTTAATTATTTATGATGATTTATCGAAACAAGCTGTTGCTTACCGTGAAATTTCTTTATTATTAAGAAGACCTCCAGGGCGTGAGGCATATCCTGGTGATGTATTTTATTTACACTCAAGATTATTAGAACGTTCTGCAAAAGTTATTAATGATGACAAAATTGCTAGTGAAATGAACGATTTACCAGATTCTTTAAAAGGAATTGTAAAGGGTGGAGGTTCTTTAACTGCATTACCTATTATTGAAACACAAGCAGGAGATGTATCAGCATACATTCCAACAAATGTAATTTCGATTACAGATGGACAAATTTTCTTAGATGGAGATTTATTTAACTCTGGTGTTCGTCCAGCAATTAACGTGGGTATTTCGGTTTCTCGTGTTGGTGGTAACGCTCAGATTAAAGCGATGAAAAAAGTATCGGGTACATTAAAATTAGATCAAGCTCAATACCGTGAATTAGAAGCGTTTGCAAAGTTTGGCTCTGATTTAGATGCAGCTACAATGAGCGTAATTTCGAAAGGACAACGTAATGTTGAAATTTTAAAGCAAGCACAAAACGATCCTTTTTCAGTAGAAGATCAAATTGCAATCATTTACGCAGGTTCTAAGAACTTGTTAAAGGATGTTCCTGTAAATGAAGTAAAGAAATTCGAGAAAGATTATATCGATTACTTAAACGCAAAGCATAGAGATACTTTAGATGTATTGAAGTCTGGAAAATTAACACCAGAAGCAATTGCTGTATTAGAAGCAGCAGCTAAAGAAATTTCTACTCATTTTGCATAATAAATAGTTGTCATTCCCGCGAAATCGGGAATTTCAAAATTACAAAAGAATGGCAAACTTAAAAGAAATACGGAATAGAATTACTTCTATTAAATCAACAATGCAGATTACATCTGCCATGAAAATGGTTTCTGCTGCAAAGTTGAAAAAAGCCCAAGATGCAATAACGGCAATGCGCCCTTATTCATCCAAACTAACTGAATTGTTGCAGAATTTAAGTGCAACTTTAGATAGTGATGCTGGTGGAGTATATTCAACTCAAAGAGAAGTTTCTAAAGTTTTATTAGTAGTAATAACTTCCAATAGAGGTTTGTGTGGTGGTTTTAATTCATCAATTACTAAAGAAGTTATTAAAACAGTTAAAGATAAATACAATAATGTTGAAGTAGATTTATTTGCTATCGGTAAAAAAGGTGGTGATGTTTTATCGAAACAGTTCAATATTGTAGCAACAAGAAACGATATTTTTGATGATTTAACTTTTGATAATGTTGCTGCAATAGCAGAAAATTTAATGAGTATGTATGCCGAAGGAACCTATGATAAAATAGAAGTTCTTTATAATCAGTTTAAAAATGCAGCAACTCAAATACCACAAGTAGAACAGTTTTTACCAATCAAACCTGTTGAAGGGTCAGATTCAACAGAAGTAAATTCTGATTATATTTTTGAACCATCTAAAGAAGAGATTGTTTTAGCATTAATACCAAAATCTTTAAAGACACAACTATACAAGTCTATTAGAGACAGTTTTGCTTCGGAACATGGTGCGCGTATGACTGCAATGCATAAAGCAACAGATAATGCAACGGACTTAAGAGACGACTTATTATTAACTTACAATAAAGCACGTCAAGCAGCAATTACGAATGAAATTCTTGAAATTGTTGGTGGTGCAGAAGCATTGAAAAATTAAGAAATTATAAGTTATATATATTGAAAGCGAACCAATGTGGTTCGCTTTTTTATTTTTATAGACTCGATTAATACAAAGACAAACTAGTTTGCTGATTTTTTATATCTTGGCACAACGTTTGAAATATATTTATTAAATATAAAAAATTGAAGAGAATGAAACTTTTATCAATAATTGCAATTATAGTTAGTTTTGCACAATGTGGGAGCTTAAAACTTGAAAATAATCCTCCTTTTAAAATAGAAAAAGCATCTTACAATAAATGGGTTGGTGGACAGCCTGGAGTTTCAGGGACTAAAATAGAAATAGCGTTGAAAGAGAATTCAACGATTGTTTTTGATTCATTATTTTTTCAAAATAAATCAACTAAAGTGGAAATTAATATTGCTGCCGGCAAAACTCTTTTAATAGGCCATTTCAGTACATCAAGTAAACAAAATAGAGATCTTATTTTAGATATAGATGCTACCAAAGAAATAGAAAATACGTTACCAGAGCTTAAAAAGCTTCCTTTTGAATTAGAAGAGAACGAAGCGATTCTTAGTTATAAGGTAGGAGATAAAATCAAATATTTTAAAATTAAAGATATAAAGGAATCAAAACCTGCGTTTTTTCCAAGAGCAAATAAAAATTAGTAAGTTACCTAAAATCAGTACTTTAACTATTCTAATTAGAATAGGAATTTTTTTTGGCACACATTTTGAATCTTTGTAAGTATATCTTATAAATACAAGGCTTATGAAGACTCTAAAACTACTTTTTACAATTATTATAGCAGGCGCGCTACTAACTTCTTGTTCTACCATTTTCGAGGATTCTTATTATGAGTATGAGCCAACTTTAGAAGAAGTAGTTTCGGAATATGATTTATGGTATGTAGATTATCACAGAACTATTGGAAGTGGCGATATACCTTATGTTTCCAGAGCATTTACATTATCATTTATAAACGGTGTAGTATATGCAAATAACAATATTGTAGATATTGGTAAAACAGGCAATGGTTTAGGAATTGATGTAGGAAACTACAATACATATAATGGATTGCTAGAAACCAATCATATACTAGATGGCGTAAACGATTTTGAAGTAACTATTATTTCGAATAATGAAATAAGGCTATATAATTATAGAGAAAATGTAAGCTATTACTTAATAGGGTACACTACTCGAAATTTTGATTACGATAAATTATTTTATGAAAATATAGAATATTTTTTACAAGAATATATCGCTTGGGAAAAAGTAGATGCCGTTGGCGGAACTCAAAATGTTTTTGATCAAGAAAATTATCTCTCCTTTACTCCTGAAGATATAACAACATTTTATAGTTCTCAGGACACTCTTGGCACAAATATTGACTTAATTAATTGGAATTTTGTTGGAGGATATGAAGTGTATGATGTAGTAGATTATGAAGATCTAAAGATTTTAACACTTAATTATGATGAGGGAGATACGGAAGAATTTGAATTGAACGTTATAGATGACAATATTATTCGTTTGTATCATGTAAATTCAGATACTATATACGATTTTTCTGGAAGAGGATTTTTACAGTATTTGAAAAGTGAAAAAACTGGAAAAAATAGTAAACAAATTGTAAGAAACAACAACAGAAAACGTACTAAAATAAATAGAAAGACAAAGATTAGAAGAAGTTTAAAATAAGTTTGGTTAGTTGATTTTTGGTTGGTTATTTCTCAATAATCAATCGAAAGGAAAACCGCTCTGAAAAGAGCGGTTTTTTCTTTGTTAATAATTGATGAAAAATTCAAATTTTAAAGAACAAACGAAACAATTTGTTTTTATACTTTTATATTAGGTTTGGTATCGCTGAAAATAAGATGTTTTTTGTTTGAAGGTAGCGCACATGCTTTAGGAAAGTCAATTGATAAATATCTTTTTTTAATGAGTATTTAAAATAAATTATGAATAAAACAGCATTTATTACAGGAGCAACATCAGGAATTGGAAAGGCAACTGCAGAAATTTTTGCCAAAAATAATATTAGGTTAATTCTGTGTGGTAGAAGAGCAGAGCGCCTAAAAGAACTTCAAAATGAATTAAGTAAACTAACAGAAGTAACTACTTTACAGTTTGATGTTTCTAAAAGAACAGAAGTTGAAGCCGCCATGAATGCACTTCCCGAAAACTTTAAACAAATAGATATTTTAATAAATAATGCAGGTAATGCCCATGGATTATCAACGATACAAGACGGAAATGTTGATGACTGGGACGCAATGTTAGATATTAATGTAAAAGGGTTGTTGTATGTTTCAAAAGCGATCATTCCTCAAATGATTGAAAACAATAATGGTTTTATCGTAAATATTGGATCTACAGCAGGAAAAGAGGTTTATAAGAACGGAAATGTATATTGTGCATCAAAGTTTGCTGTGAACGCCTTAAATAAGTCTATGAGATTAGATTTGAATGAACACAATATTAGAGTTTCTGCAATTCATCCAGGTTTGGTACAAACCGAATTTTCTGAGGTTCGTTTCAAAGGTGATATAGAAAGAGCAGAAACGGTTTACAAAGGCTATAAAGCATTACAGGCAGAGGATGTTGCAGATGTTATTCATTTTGTTATTACAAGACCATATCATGTAAATATAGAAGATTTGGTAGTTTTTCCTACAGCACAAGCAAGTGCAACTATGATTCATAAAACCTAAAAGGGAAACAAAAAGCTACTTTTTCCGAATAATAATAAGAAAAGTAAAATATAATTAAGTGTATTTTAAATAGAGTAAAAAGAGGATGGTGTAAACACTTAAGTAAAATCGATAGAAATTTCGTTGTTTAATATATTCCTTATTTTCAGGAAATAAATTACCCAACAATCCTTTAAATTCTTTTATAAAAAGTGGTTTAATATTGATTAGCCAACTATCTGTTTGGTACACTATTTTCCTGAATTTACTTCTGTAAATACTTAAAGGAAAACCCCAAATTAAGAAGAGTATAAACCAGATATTTTCTTTTAAAAAATCAATCATCTTTATTTTTTAGGAAACCAAGGAAAAAAGGAATTCGTGTTTGCTATATACTCCTTATATTTTGGTTTTGTGTTATTTAATGTTTTTTCTAGCAAGGCAACTCCAGAAACTTTTATAATTAATAAGGTCATAATTACCGCTCCAATAATTTGCCAATAACCACCTGCAGCAACACTAAATAAAGCATATGCCCACCAAACTGCAGTATCTCCAAAATAATTAGGATGCCTTGTATATCTCCAAAAACCCGTATTTAAAACTTTTCCTTTATTGCTTGGATTTTTTTTGAATTGGTACAATTGATAATCGCCACCTGCTTCAAAGCTAAAACCAATACCCCAAACAAAAATTGCGATGTAATCTAACCAAATGAATTCTCCAAGAGTTGTATTGGAGTGAATACCTAATAGAGGTAAAGAAACAATTAGAATTAAACCGCCTTGTAGCAAAAAAACTTGAAAATAACTAAACCACCAATATCGTTTTTCGCCATAATCTTTTCTGAATTGTTGGTATCTAAAATCTTCTCCTTTACCAATATTTCTGAGCGCTAAATAGATACTTAAACGCAAACCCCAAATAGAAACTAGCGCTAACAATAACCAATTTCTTGGATTTATTTCTTCTAAATTGTACACATAAAAAGTATTGACAACTACAAAACCAAAACCCCAGAAAATATCTACAATGCTTACATTTTTAATCAAAACACTCCATGCCCAAAGCAGGGTTACTAGAATCCAAATTAAAAATGTTACTTGTATAAATTGTGACATAAATTTGATCATTGTGCTATAAAGTAAAATTCATTAATAAAGAGAGTATATTTAATTGGTTCGTTTAACGTTCTTGTATAAGATTAGCGACGTGTCTTAACCCACTAAATTTAGCAAATACATGCAGATAGAGAGTCCGCTGTGACTTTCGTAAATCGGCTAAAACCAGCAATTAATTTTATACATTGTTAGGCAAAGTATTTTTTTCAAATTTATTATGGATTATTATTATTGCTAATCCAAACAGGACAGCTAATACAATTAAAATTGTACTTATTAATCCGCTTACCCCGAATGACATACGGATTAAAATCGTTGAAACTACAAATCCAGAATTTCTTATTATTTTATGAAATTTATCTGTGTAAAAGAAGGAAATTAATAGTAGAACAACATCTACTAAAATCAGAACGGTAAAAAATTCGTCAAAGAATAGATTATTAATTGTTTCAAAACTAGCCAGGTCATTAGAACCAAGGGAAACATCTGAAGTCCAATTGAAAAGTGTAACGAAAGCCATCATAAAAAAAATCGGAACCAGCGCAATGGCAATTATTTTCTTTCTACTGATGAATCTTTCAATTTTTAGTTTATTGTCCTTTTGTTGCGTTGATTTTTGCATTCCCTGTTTTTGAAACTGAAAAATCAGATAGAAAAGAATAACTGACGCCAAGATATCATAAGTGAATTGCAGATCTCCTTTTATTTGAAACCAATCTGATGTCAGTTCAAGAGCAGATAAATCTTTAAATAATTTTCGAATGATTATAAGTGTTATAATTTCATACTGTTTAGTTATATAGGTGGTAAATGACTTTGGTAAGTAATAGATTAATAAGTAAACTTCATAAACAAGTATAAATGAGAATGGGGTGTAAATTGCCGATATCGGATTTTTAAATAATTCCGATTCTAAAGACAAATTTACTACACCGAATTTTGATAAGTAAATTAAAATTAAGTGGATAAAAAAGCCAAATAACGCAACATAGAGTATTGTTTTTTCAATCCGCCTTTTGGCGAACTCAGATAGAAAAATTTGATAAATTTTATTTAAAAAATTCATATGCTATTAAGTCTGATATATTTTGTCTAATATAATGATATCGAACGTTTTAATGTTTTAAATCAGAAGTTAAACGAATTTAGTTGTTTTTTATGAGAAAGTCAAGTTTAAGAAAGCTAAAAGCCCAACTCTTTTGAGTTGGGCTTTTATATGTTTTTAAATATTAAAATCTATTAAAGATCAAACTTAATTCCTTGTGCTAAAGGTAATTCATCAGAATAGTTAATGGTATTTGTTTGTCTTCTCATATATACCTTCCATGCATCAGAACCTGATTCACGGCCGCCACCTGTTTCTTTTTCACCACCAAAAGCGCCACCTATTTCTGCACCAGAAGTTCCAATGTTTACGTTTGCAATACCACAATCTGAACCGGCATAAGACAAGAATTTTTCAGCCTCTTTTAATTCGTTGGTCATAATTGCAGATGATAATCCTTGCGCAACACCGTTTTGTTTTCCGATAGCATTTTCTACTTCGCCAGTATATTTTATTAAGTATAAAATAGGTGCAAAAGTTTCATGCTGTACAATTTCGAAATGATTTTCAGCCTCGATAATAGCTGGTTTTACATAACAGCCGCTTTCGTAACCTTCTCCTTCTAGAACACCGCCTTCAACTAAAACAGTTCCACCTTCAGCTTTTGCTTTTTCAATGGCAGCTAGATAAGTGTTTACAGAATCATGATCGATTAATGGTCCAATATGATTTCTTTCATCTAAAGGGTTTCCGATCGTTAATTGCCCATACGCACCAACAATGGCATCTCTTACTTTATCATATACAGATTCGTGAATAATTAATCTTCTTGTAGATGTGCAACGTTGTCCACAAGTTCCAACAGCGCCAAAAACCGCTCCGGGAACTACTACTTTTAAATCTGCAGTTGGTGTTATAATAATGGCATTATTTCCGCCTAATTCTAATAAAGATTTTCCAAAACGTTGTGCAACAGTTGCACCAACAATTCTTCCCATTCTTGTAGAGCCAGTTGCTGAAACTAACGGTATTCTAGTATCGGTGGTCATCATTTCACCGACTTTATAATCTCCATTAATAATACAAGAGATTCCTTCTGATAAATTATTTTCTTTTAATACATCTGCAATGATATTTTGACAAGCAACCGTGCATAAAGGTGCTTTTTCAGAACCTTTCCATACACACACATCACCACAAATCCATGCTAAAGCTGTGTTCCAAGCCCAAACTGCAACAGGAAAATTAAATGCAGAAATAATACCAACAACACCTATTGGATGCCATTGTTCCCTCATTACATGCCCGGGTCTTTCAGAAGGAATTGTTTGTCCGTTCAATTGTCTTGACAATCCAACAGCAAAATCACAGATGTCGATCATTTCTTGAACCTCACCCAAACCTTCTTGGTATGATTTTCCCATTTCATAAGAAACCAATTTTCCAAGAGCTTCTTTTTTTTCTCTTAATTTATTTCCAAACTGACGTACAATTTCTCCCCTTTGCGGAGCAGGCATATTTCGAAAAGAGAGAAAAGCTTCCGTAGCTGATTCCATTACCTTTTCGAAGTCTTCTTTGGTACTAGCTTTTACTTTACCAATCAGTTTCCCGTCAACTGGAGAGTATGATTCAATAATTTCGCCGTTAGAAAAATTATTAGAACCAGTAGAAGTTCCCTGATTTATATCTTTTACGCCTAATTCCAGCAAGGCTTCTTTAATTCCAAAATCTGTCATTTTGTAGTTTGGTTTTAGTTGTTTAAATTCGAGGAACGAATTTACGAATTATTTCACAAATAAATAAATTAAACAGAAATTACATTTTTTGTTTAAAATCAAACAAAAATATATGAAAAAATTACTTTTTATGGTATCCGTTCTAATGATTTTTTTCGGATGCAAAGCAGATGAATCAATGCCAGAGAAAGAGAAAACTCAAAAAACAAATAATTTTGCAATAATAATTCATGGCGGAGCAGGTACTATTTTAAAAAAAAATATGTCTAATGAAAAAGAAGGCGAGTACAAAGCAAAGTTAGAAGAAGCCGTAAAGGTTGGCCATAAAATATTGAAAAACGGAGGAACAAGCCAAGAGGCAGTAATGAGAACAATTCAAATTATGGAAGCTTCACCATTATTTAATGCTGGAAAAGGGGCTGTTTTTACACATGAAGAAACGAATGAATTGGATGCGTCTTTTATGGATGGAAAGACTTTAAACGCTGGTGCAGTTGCAGGAGTTACAAATGTAAAAAGTCCTATTGAGTTAGCAATTAAGATTATGACAGATTCGGATCATGTAATGCTTTCCGGGAGAGGGGCCTCTATATTTGCAGAAGAAAAGGGTTTAGAAATTGTTAACCCGAGTTATTTTTATACAGAAAGACGTTTTAAATCCCTTCAAAGAATAAAAGATAGAGAGAAAACAGAATTAGATCATGATGATAAAAAGGCTGCTTTTTATGATACCGATATTAAAAATAGCAAATTCGGAACTGTTGGCTGTGTAGCTTTAGATAAAAATGGAAATATTGCTGCTGGAACTTCAACTGGAGGAATGACAAACAAACGTTGGGGGAGAATTGGTGACGCACCGATTATTGGTTCTGGAACCTACGCCAATAATAAAACTTGTGGGGTTTCTTCAACAGGTTGGGGAGAATATTTTATTAGAAGTCAGGTTGCATATGATATTTCTGCACAAATGGAATATCAGCAAAAAACATTAAAACAAGCTACAAAAGATGTGATTCAGAATAAACTAACAAAACTAGGAGGCACGGGAGGTGTAGTTGCATTAGATAAAAATGGAAACATGTCTTTTGAGTTTAATACGGCTGGAATGTACAGGGCTTCTATGAATGATAAAGATGCATTGATTGTGAAAATTTATAAAGAATAATCTAGCCACTCTTCAGGCAAATACCCCAGGTCAATTTCTATTTTCGTTGTTTTTATTTTCTTTTTCACCCCTAGTTTAGAAATTTTTATTAGTGATAAATTGATGTTATTTTTTTTATTGATTTTTGCTAAGACAGATTCCATAGATTTTTTAGCGCATAGCACCAAACTATTCATCATAGCATTTGACTCAATAGATAAATCATATAAATCTACATAAAAAGCAGGTTTGTCATCTTGATAGATAATCCATTGTGTTGGTCTTCTATTGGGGATTTCAATAACTTTCTTTGTGCCGCTGAAAGTTCTATAAGTAGTTTCAATAAGTTTCATTTCGTATTCTTTTAATAAAATTAGCTTCATAGCAATTATTTTTTAAAAGGAAATAATAAGTATTAAGTGAAAGGGCTACCGCAAAGATAATATTTATGCGCATTCAAAATATTTTAATTTCGATAGAAGTGAATTAATAATCGTTTAAACCAAGTATTTTAATTAAGGATGGTTTCTTTGACATTTATAAAATTGTGTTTTCTTTATTCTAATAAGAGCCTTGTTTCTTAAAATTGGTAATGAATTCCCGTATAAATGCCAATAGTATAAGGTTGAAACCTATCTGGATTTTTATTAAAAGTATTTAATTGGCTTTTAAACATTGGATTGATATGCAAAGACCAATTTGTATTAAGGCTGTAATTGAAATCAACTCCTAAATTCCCGCTAAAATTTATATTATTTAAATTATTGGCTTTTCCCTCTTTGCTGAACGAAGAAGTAGATAAACGAATCTGATTTTCTTTTAAAAATAAAGTACTGAACCCTCCGATTAAATGAGTTTTAAATTTATTGTCACTAATTTTATAGGTAGTGGTTTCTGAATCATATTTTGGTTCAATCCAAGAACCTAATAAAAGGTTATTTGAATTGATTGCAGTTTCATTAATTTCACAAGAGAAGAATAAAATTACAAAAAGGATGCTAAAAATATTTTTTAAATTCATAAGTATTGATTTTAAGTCGGGTAGTTTTATTTGTTTTAACTAAGTATTTTTTTTAATCTATTATTTCTATTGCAATTAGAAAACCTTTCGCCAGCAGCGGCAAAAGAGATAAAAATAAAATAGCAAAATAACAGCAAAAGAGACTTCATAGTTGTTTAAATAAATATAAGATGTAAAAAGATTAAAAAGGTTGTGGCTAATAATCTTATTTTTGCAAAAGTTTATGCAAGAATCCATTTTTAACATACAAAACGAAGAAAATTTTACAAGAGTAGCTTTAGAGGTTTTTAGACATCAGTTTAAAAATAATAAAGTGTACCGTTCTTTTTGCGATTTGTTATATGTACATCCTTCGGATGTTACAAAAGTTGAGCAAATTCCTTTTTTGCCCATTCAATTTTTTAAGATAAAAAAAGTACTGTCTTCACTCGATGAAGTTAAAGAAACGTTTACAAGTTCTGGAACAACAGGTAGCATTGCAAGTAAACACTTTGTTACGGATATTAAATTTTATAAAGAAAGTTATTTAAAAGCGTTTGCTCATTTTTACGGAGATATTGAAGACTATGTTGTACTCGCTTTATTGCCAAATTATTTGGAGAGAAATGGTTCTTCTTTGGTTTTTATGGTTGATGATTTAATCGTAAAATCTAAAAATCCTGAAAGCGGATTCTATCTGAATAATATTGATGAATTGGCCAATAAACTGATTAGTTTGGACAAAAAAGGCCAAAAAATCTTGTTGATTGGTGTTTCTTTTGCATTATTAGATTTGATTGAAAAACATCAATTTAATCTTAATAACACTATAGTGATGGAAACTGGAGGAATGAAAGGAAGAAGAAAAGAATTGATTAGAAATGAGTTGCATCAATTATTGCAAGAAGGCTTTAAGGTAGATGAAATTCACTCAGAATATGGAATGACAGAACTTTTAAGTCAAGCCTATTCTAAAGGAAAAGGAGTTTTTGAAACGCCTTCTTGGATGAGAATTTTAACCCGAGATACAGAAGATGCATTAAGTATTTTACCAACAGGAAAGGCAGGAGGAATCAATGTAATTGATCTAGCAAACTATAATTCTTGCTCATTTATCGCAACTCAAGATTTAGGAAAAGTGCATCAAAATAAATCTTTTGAAATTATTGGGAGGTTTGATAATTCAGATATTCGAGGGTGTAATTTAATGGTATTATAAGATTAAAAGTATGAAATTATATAGAGAATTTAAAGAGTTTGCGGTTAAAGGAAACATGATTGATATTGCCATTGGCGTAATCATAGGAGCAGCCTTTAATAAGGTTGTGAATGTTTTGGTAAAAGAGGTTTTAATGCCACCTTTATCTTTTATGACACAAGGTAAAAATTGGGCAAATAAAAAGATCGTTTTAAGGGAGGCAGGTATAGTTGATGGTGTTGTAAAACTAGAAGAAATTGCAATAGGCTATGGAAAACTGATTGAAGCTGGTGTAGATTTTCTAGTGATCGCTTTTACTGTTTTTTTAGTTGTTAAGGTGATGAATTCCATTAAGAAAAAAGCAGACGACCCTAAAAATACAACTGTTGTAACTCCAAAAAATATTGAGTTAATGAATAAAACCAATGAGTTATTAGAAAAACAAAATGCGTTTTTGATGAAGGTGTTAGCGCAAAAAAAGTAGCAGTAAAAGGAAAGGTTAAAAAAAAAACAAAAAAAATAGCTGAAATTTTCAGCTACTTTTTTTAAATTTAATTATTTAAGTTATGCTACAATCAATAGGTAATAATTCTTCTTACCTCTTTGTAATAAAACATATTTATTAGCAATTAAGTCATCAGAAGTAATGATAAAATCCTCTTTTACTTTTTCCTTATTTACTGAAATTGCATTTTCTTTTAAGGCCCTTCTTGCATCCCCATTAGATTTTAAAAAATTGGTTTTTGCCGCTAGAGCTCCTATCATATCTAATCCTTCAGAAAAATCAGAAGCTGAAATTGTAGCTTGAGGCACACCATCAAACACATCTAAAAATGTTTGTTCATCTAGAGATTTTAAATCAGAAGCTGTAGATTTTCCGAATAAAATATTAGAAGCGGCAATGGCTTTTTCATATTCTACTGCACCATGCACTAAGACAGTAACTTCTTTTCCTAAACGTTTTTGTAAAACACGTAAATGAGGTGTTTCTTTATGCTCTTCAATTAAGGCATTGATTGTTTCTTGATTTAAAAAAGTAAAGATTTTAATATATTTCTCTGCATCTTCATCAGAAGTATTTAACCAATATTGATAAAATTTATAGGCTGAGGTTCTTTTAGCGTCTAGCCAAACATTTCCTCCTTCAGATTTTCCGAATTTAGAACCATCAGATTTTGTGATTAAAGGGCAGGTAATTGCATACCCTTTTCCACCGCCAATTCTTCTAATTAATTCAGTTCCTGTTGTAATATTTCCCCATTGATCAGATCCACCCATTTGAATCGTGGTAGCGTTTTCTCTGAATAAATGAAGGAAATCATACCCTTGAACCATTTGATAGGTAAACTCTGTAAAAGACATGCCGTCTTTAGATTCAGCACTAATTCGGTTTTTTACAGAATCTTTGGCCATCATATAATTTACGGTAATATGTTTACCTATATCTCTAATAAATTCTAAGAATGAAATATCTTTCATCCAATCGTAATTATTTACCAGAATTGCAGCGTTTTTTTCATCAGAAGTAAAATCTAAGAAATGACCTAATTGTGCTTTTACGCATTCTTGATTATGTCGTAATGTTTTCTCATCCAATAAATTACGTTCAGCAGATTTCCCCGAAGGATCACCAATCATACCAGTTGCCCCTCCAACTAAAGCAATAGGTCTATGACCACATCTCTGATAATGTGCTAATAACATAATAGGAACTAAGTTTCCAATATGTAAAGAGTCTGCTGTTGGATCAAAACCAACATAAGCACTTCTCATTTCTTCTAACAAATGCTCTTCCGTTCCTGGCATGCTGTCGTGCAACATTCCTCTCCATTGTAATTCTGCAATAAAATTATTCATTGTAAATTTTAATTAATTCAATTTTAAAATTGGGATGTCAAACTAAACTGCTCACAGTTTCTGTATTTTGATAGCTTAAATTATCACTTCCCACAAGCTCAATCTGCCGTTTTTAAACAGGTTTAAATAAATGCTTTTTAACAAGGCAAAGATAAACTTATCGATGAAAAAACCATAAATTAGCTGTATGATTTTAGTCACTGGAGGTACGGGTTTAGTTGGTTCTCATTTGTTGTATCATTTATGTTTGCAAAATGTTGCAATTAGAGCTATCTATAGAACAAAATCGTCTTTAGAAAACGTAAAAAAAGTTTTTAGGTATTATACAGAAAATGAAAATTTATTTTCAAAGATAGAATGGTATCAAGCAGACATTACCGATGTTCCTAAAATGATCCCTGCTTTTTCTGATGTAAAGCAGGTATATCATTGTGCTGCATTTATTTCCTTTAATCCTAAAGATTATAGAAAAATGCGAAAAGTAAATATACATGGAACTGCGATTATTGTAAATCTTTGTATTGCTGCAAAAATTGAAAAATTATGTTTTGTAAGTTCTATTGCTGCTGTGGGTGATTCTTTAAAAGGGAAAATAGTTACTGAAGAAAATGAATGGAATAAAGAATTGGACAATAGTGGTTATTCTATCACCAAATTTGGTGCAGAAATGGAAGTTTGGAGAGCTAGCCAAGAAGGAGTTGATGTGGTTGTCGTAAATCCCGGAGTTATTTTAGGAAGTGGTTTTTGGAATTCTGGTTCGGGAAAATTATTTTCTCAAGTGAATAACGGATTCCGTTTTTATACGGAAGGAGTTACTGGTTTTGTGTCAGTACAAGATGTTGTAAAACCTATGATTTTATTGATGAATTCACCCGTTAAAAACGAACGTTTTATTTTGATTTCAGAAAATAAATCATTCAAAGAAATTTTCTTTCTAATTGCGGATACTCTTGGTAAAAGTCGACCGTCAATAAAAATAAAACCCTGGCAAACTAATCTCTTTTGGAGGTTTGCCTGGTGCGTCTCAAAAATCGCGAGAAAAGAACCATTGTTGAGCAAATACTCTGCAAGATCAGCTCATTCTGTAGCTGAATATTCATCAGAAAAAATACAAAAAAAAATAAATTATCAGTTTGAAGATCTCGAAAAATCAGTGCAAAGAATCTCTAAACGGTATCTTAAATAGTAGGTTTAATTTTCAAAACTCTTTTCTTTGATTCTTCCAATTTTTCAATCTTCTTTTTATTTTTTGCTCTAATTATATCAAGAGAATCCTTTTTTATAGAATCGAGCCTTTTGCTTATTTCTTCAAAGAAAACTTTTTGCTTCTCTAAAAGTACTTTAGCATCTTTAAAAATTTCTTGATACAAATCTATTTTAGACATATAATACAAGTTACTCTTTTGAAAACGTGTACTATCAATTTTAAATTGGTCATACACTAAAGACATGTACTCAATTTTTTTTTCTAAATTCTTGTTTTTAACATGTTTTGCGGAAGAAGCAATCATCATCTCTTGAATTAAAAGACTCATTGTATCTTTAGGTATTAAGTCTTTTGGTTTCTCAAAAATGGTGTTACTTGTGCAGGAAATCAAGAAACTAAAAATTAGTATGTAGCTTATATTTTTCATATTACCGATTAAAAGTAATTCTTTTTCCTTTAATTTTATCATTAAAAACCCCCTGCTTATACATCAAATTACCATTTACAAAAGTATGTGTTATGGTTGATGAAAAAGTAGTCCCTTCAAAAGGAGACCAGCCACATTTATAGAAAATAGTATCTTTAGAAACGTTTTGAGGCTTATTGGTATCAATCAAAACTAAATCAGCAAAATAACCTTCTTTTATAAAACCTCTTTTTTCGATTTGAAATAATTTAGCAGGATTATGACTCATCTTTTCAACTGCTTTCTCAATTGAAATTACACCTTCTTTTACTTTTTCTAAAATAGCAGGTATTGCATGCTGCACCAAAGGTCCGCCACTTGGCGCTTTTGTGTACACATTGTTTTTTTCCTCTAAAGTATGAGGTGCATGATCTGTTGCTAACACATCAATTCTATCATCCAACAAAGCCTTCCATAAACCTTGTCTATCAGTTTCCGTTTTTACTGCAGGATTCCATTTAATATGTGTTCCTTTTTCTGCATAATCTTTATCAGAAAACCATAAATGATGAATGCAAACTTCTGCAGTAATTTGTTTTTCTTCTAAAGGAATGTCGTTTCTAAAAAGTTCGGTTTCCTTGGCTGTTGATACATGAAAAATATGCAGTCTTGCTCCGGTTTTTTTAGCCAACTCAATTGCTTTTGAGGAGGATAAATAACAAGCTTCTTCACTTCTAATAATTGGGTGATATTTTAGAGGAATATCCTCTCCGTATTTGTTTATAAATTCTTGTGTATTTTTCTTGATAGTAGCCTCGTCTTCGCAATGTACGGATATAATCATTTTTGTTGACGAGAAAATTTTCTCTAAAACTTGCTCGTTATCTACTAACATATTTCCTGTAGAGGATCCTAAAAATAATTTAATTCCTGCTACTTTTTTAGGGTCTGTTTTTAGTAATTCATCTAAATTATCGTTCGTGCCACCAAACATAAAAGAATAGTTTGCATATGAATCTTTAGAGGCTATTGTAAATTTATCTTCTAATAAATCTTGAGTTGTAGCTTGTGGAACGGTATTGGGCATTTCAATAAAGGTAGTAATTCCACCAGCAACAGCCGCTCTACTTTCTGTGGCAATAGTTGCTTTGTGTGTTAAGCCAGGCTCTCTAAAATGAACTTGATCATCTATAAAACCAGGAATTAAAAGTTTACCTTCAGCATCAATAACTTCGAAGTTTTCAGTTGCTTTTATTTCTGATGAAATTTTTTTTATAATTTCGTTTTCAATCAAAACATCACCTAAAAAAGTTTTGTTTTCATTTACTATTCTTGCATTTTTTATTAAAATTGATTTTGCCATTTTTCTTTTTAAATATCCATTCTCATATTTACTAAACTTTTGGTAAATCCAAAACGTTCATAAGCTTTTATCGCCCGTGTATTATTACTATATACATCTAATCTCAATTCCTTTAGGTTTTTTGCTTTTGCCCAATCTTTTAAAGATTTTAAAATTAGATTGCTAATTTTTTGGCCTCTAAATGATGGTTTTACGTACATAAAACCAATATAACCATGTTCTGGGTTTTTATGATAGTGTTCAGAATTTTCTAATCTTAAATAACCAGAAGCTACCAGTTTTTCATTAGAAATGGCAACTATAAAATGGATTTGTTGACTAGAAATTAATTCAGGTATATTGTAATAAAACAGCTCGCCTTGTGCCAAAAAAGGATCTAAAGGTCTTTCGGCTTCTATTACTCCTTGCTCAAATTCTAAGAGTGTTTCTAAGTCTTTTAAATCAGCATTTCTGAGAGAAATTACATTCATATTAATCTATCTTGGAAGCCCTTTTAATCTCATTTTTATCACACCAAATAAAGCTTCGGAAACTATGTTTCCGCTCATTTTAGAGGTTCCTAGTGCTCTGTCGGTAAAAACTACAGATACTTCTCTTATGTCAAAACCATGTTTCCAAGCTTTAAATTTCATTTCTATTTGAAAAGCATATCCTATAAATTTTATTTTGTCTAATTGTATTGTTTCTAGTACTTCTCTTTTCCAACACACAAAACCTGCAGTTGTATCAAAAAGAGGAATGCTCGTGATTAAACGGACATATTTTGAAGCAAAATAAGAAAGGAGTAATCTTTTTATATCCCAATTAACAACGTTAACTTTATTGTTTACATATCTAGATCCAACAGAAACAGCGCCACCTTCTTTTTTACAAGCATTATATAGGCGAATTAAATCTTTTGGATTATGAGAAAAATCTGCATCCATTTCTATGATATAATCATATTTCTTTGCAATTGCCCATTTAAAACCATGAATATAAGCAGTTCCTAACCCATGTTTACCTAACCTTTTTTCTAAAAAAAGTCGATTTGGAAATTCTAAAATTAATTTCTCTACAAGTTTGGCGGTTCCATCCGGAGAATTATCATCAACAACTAAAATATGAAACTTTTTTTTTTGGCTAAAAGTAGCTTTAATGATAACTTCTATGTTTTCTTTTTCGTTATAGGTAGGAATAATGACTAACGCGTCTGACATAAATTAATTTTCATGTAGTAAGAACACAAATATACATTATTTAATTACTAATTTTGTGTTAATCTTATTAAATGAAAGTTACTTGCAAGCACTAGATAAAATTACAACTTCTAACCATTGGATTACATTAGTCTTAATGTTTTTACTCTTTGGTATTGTTTTATTAAAAGCAATAAATTTAAGCAGGTTAAAAGGGAGTATATATAGTCTATTTAATATAAATTTTATCGAGACAGAATCTGAAGAGAAAACTAATTTTTTTGATTTTTTTCAAATGGTATTTTTTATATTTTCTGTAATTGTAATATCGCTATTAATTTTTAATTTTAAGATCTACACATTGCCAGCAAGTGATGCAAGCTTTTATTCTTTTTTATCAGTTTTTTTTAGTCTGTTTTGTTATTTTTTACTTTTAAAAATAGTAGAATATTTATGTATACAAGTATTTTTAATAAAAAATGAAGTCAGGTTTTTTATTATTTCAAAATCTAGATACTTAAATACAATTTCAATTTTACTATATGTGGCACTAGTTTTAAGTCAATATACAAACTTAAAACATCCTTATTTGTACTATTTTACAGGCTTTATGTTTCTAATAAGATTTGTGTTTCATGTGGTTAGTAATAAAAACCTGATTTTTAAGAAGTTGTTTTATTTTATTTTGTACATTTGCACGTTCGAAATAGCACCGCTATTTATACTATTTAAACTGATGTTTTAATTACAAAACGAAAGCTTATGAAAGTCAAAACGATTTTAGTATCGCAACCACCTCCAAAGACAGAAACTTCCCCTTATTTTGATTTGTCTGATAAACAAAAAGTAAAAATTGATTTTAGATCTTTTATTCATGTCGAAGGAATTTCTGTAAAAGAAGTAAGAGGTCAAAAAATTGACTTAACTAAAGCTACCGCTATTATTTTAACAAGTAGAAATGCGGTAGATCATTTTTTTAGAATTGCTGAAGAAATGCGTTTTAAAGTGCCAGATAGTATGAAGTATTTCTGCCAATCTGAAGCTGTAGCTTATTACTTGCAAAAATATGTTGTTTATAGAAAACGTAAAATTTATGTTGGGAACAGAACATTTCCTGATTTAATTAAGTTAATTAAGAAGCATAAGACGGAACAATTTTTATTACCATCTTCAGATAAATTAAAGCCATTAATTCCAGCTGAATTAGATGCTTTAGGGGTTAATTGGATAAGAGCAGATTTATACAGAACTGTAGTAAGTGATTTATCTGACTTAGAAGATGTTTTTTATGACGTACTAGTTTTCTTTAGTCCTTCAGGAATAGAATCTTTATTTCAGAATTTTCCCAATTTCAAACAAAACAAAACTAGAATTGCTGCCTTTGGTAATTCTACAGTAAAGGCTGTTACAGAAGCCGGTTTAAAGTGTGATATTACAGCGCCAAGCCCAGAAACACCCTCTATGACGATGGCTTTAGATAAGTACATCAAATTAGTGAATAAAAAATAACATATTTTGAAGTTGATTTAGAAACGTAGAAGAAAAAAACCGAGCAGAAAAGTTCGGTTTTTTTATGCAAATAAAGTAGCGAAAGCCTCTTCAATTTTACCAACTAAAACCAATTTTATTTCATGGTTTTTAGAAGAAATCTTGTTATATTTTGAAGCTACAAAGGTTCTATAGCCCAATTTTTCTGCTTCTAAAATTCGCTGATCAATTTTTGAAACAGGTCTAATTTCTCCAGCTAAACCAACTTCCGCAGCAAAACAAACATTCGGGTTAATGGCAATATCTTGATTTGATGATAGTATAGCAGCCACAACAGCTAGGTCTATTGCAGGGTCATCTACATTTATGCCTCCAGTAATATTTAAAAAAACATCTTTTGCTCCTAATTTAAAACCTGCTCTTTTCTCTAGAACAGCTAAAATCATATGTAAACGTTTTAGATTGTAACCTGTTGTAGAGCGCTGAGGGGTTCCATAAACGGCTGTAGAAACTAGAGCTTGTATCTCAATCATTAATGGTCTAATGCCCTCTAAAGTTGATGCAATTGCTGTTCCACTTAAATCTGCATCTTTTTTAGAAATTAAGATTTCAGATGGATTTGAGATTTCTCTTAAACCTGTTGCAAGCATTTCGTAAATTCCTAATTCTGATGTAGAGCCAAATCTGTTTTTTTGTGACCGTAAAATTCTGTAGGTATGATTCCTGTCGCCTTCAAATTGTAAAACAACATCTACCATATGTTCTAAAATTTTAGGTCCAGCAATGTTTCCTTCTTTGTTTATATGACCAATTAATAGAACTGGAGTAGCAGTTTCTTTGGCAAATTTTATGAGCTCTGCAGCCGTTTCTCTAATTTGAGAGATACTTCCAGGAGAGGCTTCTATTGCACTTGTGTGCAATGTTTGTATAGAATCTATAACCAAAACTTCTGGCTCCGTTTCTTCAATGCTTTTGAAAATTTGTTGTGTGTTGGTTTCGGTTAAAATCAAACAATTAGAAGTATTCGCTTTTAACCTTTCTGCTCTCATTTTTATTTGAGATTGACTTTCTTCACCAGAGACATACAGCACTTTCTGACTGATATTTAAAGCAACTTGCAATAATAAAGTGGATTTTCCAATACCAGGTTCACCTCCTAAAAGAGTTACAGAGCCTTTTACTAGACCACCACCTAACACAGTGTCTAGTTCGTTATTATTAGTAACAACCCTTTCTTCTGGGTTTAGCTGAATATCAGCAATTTTTAAAGGTTTATTTATAACCTGTTTAGCTGTTGTAGATTGTTTCCATATACGTTTTTCTTCTTTTTGAATTACTTCTTCTACAATCGTATTCCATTCTTTACATGCGCCACATTGTCCAACCCATTTTGCATGTTGAGTTCCACAGTTTTGACAGAAAAAAGTTGTTTTGGTTTTTGCCATTTAAAAAGAGTTTCCAAGTTTGAAAGTAACAAAGTTACAAAGTTTATGAGTTGATAACTTTTAAAAAACAGATAAAAAATAAGATTTTCTTAAAGTCGGTAAAAAGTTGCGTTAGTGATTGAATGGTATATTTGAGCTTTTTTTTAAAATACTGATTTTTATGACTACAAGCAAAAAGCGATTAATGAAAGCGCATCCTTTTGGTAACCTCAAAAAACTACTTGTCCTTGTTGTAAATAGGTAAAAACAAAAAGGCCAATCCGCCAAAAACGATAATCATTGCAGTTTGTGCGGTCCACATAATCCAGCCAAAAGCGGTGGCTGGTTCTGCAGGAATATCAAATAAAGCAAGAGCTCCAGCAACCGCAATTGGGTACAATCCAATTCCTCCATTTGTTGCAGCGATAGAAAATCCACCAGCAATAAAGCCGATTAAAATTCCACCTAAAGGAACTTCTAAGCCTTCAATTGCAGGAATTGTTGCCCAAAACATAGCAACATACATTGCCCAAATAAATAAGGTATGAAAAATAAAGGCCCATTTTTTTTTCATTTTAAAGATGCTCGTAACACCCTCTATTAGGCCAGAAACAAAGGTTTTAATCTTTAATAAAAACCCAGATTTTGCTTTTTTAATAATAGATGTTAAAATGTAAAAAGCAATTATTAGAATTGCTAAACCAATTATTATTTTCGTTGGATTAAAATTCTTGGTTAAGAGTTCATAAATAAAATCGAATTGAACAAAAAGTGTGATTAAAATGATGCATAACATCATAATTAAATCTGCAATTCTTTCTGCTACAATGGTCCCAAACCCTTTTTCAAAAGGGATTTCTTCATAGTTTTTTAAGACTAAAGCTCTAGAAACTTCTCCTGCTCTTGGTACTGCTAAGTTAACTAAATAACCCACTAAAACTGCCAAAACACTGTTTGTGAATTTAGGTTTAAAGCCTAAAGGATCTAGCATAAATTTCCATCTATAAGCTCTAGAAAGGTGGCTTAAAACTCCAAAGAATAATCCAAGAAAAATCCAAGTGTAATTTGCTTCTTTAAAGTAATCGATTAATATCTCAATAGAGATTTTAGAGATTGAATACCAAACTAAAAGACCTCCCAAAACGAGGGGAAGTATAATTTTTAAAATCTTTTTTATATTCAAAACTAAGTGCTTAGATTTTACAACTTGAATTATCAAGGGGTAAAAATACTGTTTTTTTACTAATCTTATTATAATCTAATGTTATCAATTAATCTAATTTTACCTGCAAATACGGCAATAAAAGCACGATATTTTTTATTAGATTCTCTATTTTTTATAGTTTCTAATGATTTTTCATCGGCAATTGTAAAATACTCTAATTTAAAGAAAGGATGCATTTTAAACTGATTTTCTACCCATTCATTTAGCTCAATAATATTTTCTGGTCCAAATTTTTTTCTAACTTTTTTAAGGACTTTATAAATAAAAGGTGCCGCCGCTCTCTGTTCTTTCGATAGTCGTGTATTCCGAGAACTCATCGCTAAACCATCATTTTCTCTAAAAATTGGACATCCTTTAATTTTTACATTTAAACGATTTTTTCTAACCATTTTTTTAATGATTTGCAATTGCTGAAAATCCTTCTGACCAAAATAAGCTTTGTTAGGCGCTACAATTTTAAAAAGTGTTTTTACTATGGTGCCGACACCATCAAAATGACCTGGTCTAAATTTCCCTTCCATTTGATGTTCTAAACCATCAAAGTCAAATTTTTCTGATAAAATATGATGATCATATATTTCTTCCACAGAGGGAAAAAACAAAACATCACAAGAAATACTTTCTAATAATTGTGTATCGTTTTCTATCGTCTTTGGGTAATTTGTTAAATCTTCTTTTTTGTCAAATTGTGTAGGATTCACAAAAATACTTACGACAACTATATCATTTTTTTTCTTAGCTTTTTTAACCAAGGACAAATGACCTTGGTGTAATGCACCCATTGTTGGAACAAAGCCAATAGTTTTGTGCTCCTCTTTTTGAGTGGTTAAGTATGATTTTATCTCTTGTTTAGTGTTAAAAATTTTCATTCTTAAAAATTAAGTAAAGTCTGCAAACTTACCATTTTAACACGATATTAGCATAATAATTTGTACTTTTGCGCTTCTCACAAAAGAGTTTGATTTAATGAAGGACAAGAGAATTTTATTTGTATCGTCTGAAGTGGTTCCGTATTTACCCGAAACGGAACTGTCTTCCACAGCTTTTAATTCAGCTAAAAACGCACATTCTAAAGGAGTTCAGACACGAATTTTTATGCCAAGATATGGTGTGATTAATGAGCGAAGACATCAATTACATGAAGTAATACGTTTATCTGGAATGAATCTCGTTGTAAATGACTTAGATATGCCATTAATAATTAAAGTTGCCTCTATTCCAAAAGAACGAATGCAGGTTTATTTTATTGATAATGAAGAGTATTTTAAAAGAAAAGCCGTTTTTACGGATGAAGATGATGAATTATTTTCTGATAACGATGAGCGTGCAATTTTCTTTGCAAAAGGTGTTGTAGAAACTGTAAAAAAGTTAAACTGGGCTCCAGATATTATTCATGTTCATGGATGGATGGCCTCTTTATTACCTCTATATTTAAGAGAGTTTTACAAGGAAGAACCATTATTTAAGGAGAGTAAAATTGTTACTTCACTTTATAATAGCGGTTTTGAGGGGGGATTAAATTCAGATTTAGCAGTGAAAGTTAAGTTTGATTTATCTGAAAATGACAAGATATCGACTATAGAGACACCTACCCATACTAATATTTTAAAAAGTGCAATAGAAAATTCTGATGCAATTATTCACGGGAGTGAAATAATTCCAGAAGAATTAAGTTCCTTTATTGAAGAAAAAGGAATGCCTGTTTTAGAATATGAATCAGAGAATTTAAAAGAATCTTATTTGAATTTTTACGCTGATTTACTATCAGCTAATTAATTGTTTTTTAAAGTGATAAAGATTATTAAAAAGAGTGTTTATATAGGTGTTTTGTTGTCATTTTTTTCAGCAATCATATCATGTGAAGAGGACTTTACAGACATTGGATCGAATGTTATTAGTAATACAAAGTTTAACACAAGCGCATATTCTGTAGAGATTAAAGCAGAAAATAGTCTAGTTGAATATGTATTGTCAGACAATATTACGAGAGAACCAAGCGAATATTTACTGGGGGTGCATGCAAGCTCAGAGTATGAAAAAATAGAAGCATCTGTGGTTTCCCAAATAGCGATAAGAAACGGATTACAAGTAGTAGATGATGAAAATATTTATGGTCTCGATACTGTTGTTGTCACTACAATAGATACTGTTTTCGTAAAGTTACCGTATACTGCTACTTTAGATGAAAATACATCCTCAGGTCCAGATTACACCTTAAATTCTATTATCGGAGATCAATCAAAAGCATTTACTTTTAATGCATATGAAACAGGTACTTACCTAAGCAGACTAAATCCTGCAGATCCATCAAAATTAAATTCATACAGTTCGAACGATGTTTTTGACAAGAAAGGAACTGAGTTAAATGATCCAATTAATTATCAATTTAAACCTAATAAAAACGACACAGTAATCGTTGTAAAAAGAAGGTTAAGTAGTAATGTATTGTATTCAAAAGACACTATAAAATATGTAACTTCTACTGCATCTGGAGTGCCTTTGCCATTTGCTGTGATTCCGTTAAATGAAGATAAGTTTAAAGAAATATTTTTAGATAAATATGAATTATCAGAATTTGAGTCTCAAGATGCATTTAATGATTATTTTAGAGGAGTAATTCTAGAAGCAAAAGGAGATGAAGGGTCTTTAATTTCTTTTAATTTTAGTAATACTGTTCCAGCATTAAATCCTTCTATTGAAGTTTACTACACCAATACAGTATTGACTAAAGGTCAGGTTATCGATACAATTCAAAAAAACGATTCATTTTTATTTTCAGGAGTAAGATCTGCTATTTATAAAATGGAAGAGAAAGTATATCCAGTAAACAATCAAATAAAACTACAAGGAGCTGCAGGTAGTGAGGTTTCAATAGATCTTTTCGGAGAGGATGCTGATAGTAACGGTTTTGCAGATAAAATTGAAGAATTGAGAAATAATAATTGGTTAGTTAATGATGCGTCTTTAACATTTTATATTAATCAATCAGTTGATACAACAGCAATTCCTAGTAGACTCTACATGTATAGAATTGTTACAGATTCAAGTTCTCCAACAGGTTTCAGTCAAATAAAAGATACGTATAGTGAAACTACTTTTGGTGGTAACTTAGAAAGAGATGATAATGGAAGAGCAGAAAAATATACTTTTAGAATTACAGATTATATTTCAGATGTAATTAGCGGTGAGGATGATATTTTACCGATATTAAAATTAAAAGTACATAATAGTAGTGATGATCCGCTTTCTAGTACTGTTTTTGAAAATTATAACTGGAATCCAAAAGCCGTTACTTTGTTGAATCATGAGGTCATTAATGGAGATAAAAGAGCGGTACTTAAAATTTCATACTCAGAGAAAAAGAATTAAAAAAAAGAATTGTTATGTGTGGTATATCAGCATATATAGGTTTTAGAGAAGCATATCCAATAGTCATAAATGGTTTAAAAAGATTAGAATACAGAGGTTATGACAGTACTGGAATAATGATCTTCGATGGAGAGCAAATGCAACTTTCTAAAACTAAAGGAAAAGTATCCGATTTAGAACTTATAACGGATAATGATGAAGTAAGAAAAAAAGGAAATATTGGAATGGGTCATACGCGTTGGGCAACTCATGGAGTGCCTAATGATGTAAATTCTCATCCACATTTTTCACAATCTGGAGACTTGGTTATTGTACACAATGGAATTATAGAAAACTATGATACCATTAAAAAAGAATTAATTAATAGAGGTTACATTTTTAAAAGTGATACAGATACAGAGGTCCTTGTTAGCTTAATTGAAGAAGTAAAAAAGAGAGAAAACTGTAAACTGGGACAAGCGGTGCAATTGGCTTTAAATACTGTAATAGGTGCGTATGCAATTACGGTTTTTGATAGAACAAAACCAGATGAAATAGTGGTTGCGCGTTTGGGAAGCCCTATTGCAATTGGAGTAGGGGAAGATAATAAGGAATTTTTTATAGCCTCAGATGCTTCACCATTTATAGAATATACAAAGAATGCTATTTATTTAGAAGATGAAGAAATGGCAATCATTAAAATAGGTAAAAAAGTAAAAGTTCATAAAATTCATGATGATTCTAAGGTAGACCCTATTATTCAAAAGCTTCAAATGAATTTAGAGCAAATTGAAAAAGGGGGGTATGATCACTTTATGTTAAAGGAAATTCATGAGCAACCTAAGGCAATTACAGATACGTTTAGAGGAAGATTGTTGGCTGATAAAAATATGATTAAGATGTCTAGTATAGACGATAATCTTGATAGATTTTTAAATGCAAACAGAATTATTATTATTGCTTGTGGTACTTCCTGGCATGCAGGTTTGGTTGCAGAGTATCTTATTGAAGATATGGCAAGAATTCCGGTTGAGGTTGAGTATGCATCAGAGTTTAGATATAGAAATCCAATAATCACGGATAAGGATATAGTAATTGCTATTTCACAATCAGGAGAAACTGCGGACACACTGGCAGCTATTAAATTAGCAAAATCTAAAGGTGCTTTTGTTTATGGAGTTTGTAACGTTGTAGGTTCTTCGATTGCAAGAGAAACGCATTCAGGAGCTTACACACATGCAGGACCAGAAATTGGAGTAGCTTCAACAAAAGCATTTACAACACAAATAACAGTGTTAACTTTAATTGCATTAAAATTAGGAAAAGCAAACAACTCTTTAACAGATGATGCTTTTAATAATTATCTGCATAAAATGCAATTAATACCAAAGCAGGTTGAAGAACTATTAAAAATAGATGAGCATGTAAAATCGATTGCAGCGGTTTATAAAGACGCTACAAATTGTTTGTATTTAGGTAGAGGTTTTAATTTTCCAGTTGCTTTAGAAGGTGCTTTAAAGTTAAAAGAGATTTCTTATATTCATGCAGAAGGGTATCCTGCAGCAGAAATGAAACATGGACCAATTGCTTTGATTGATGAAAACATGCCAATTTTTGTAATTGCTACAAAAAAGGGTCATTATGAAAAAGTTGTAAGTAATATTCAAGAAATAAAGGCTAGATCAGGAAAAATTATTGCGATAGTTACAAAAGGAGATACGCAGGTTAGAGAAATTGCAGATCATGTAATTGAAATCCCTGAAACAGAAGAAGCATTAACACCGTTATTAACTACAATTCCATTTCAGTTATTATCTTATCATATTGCTTTAATGTTAGGTAAGAACGTAGATCAACCTAGAAATTTAGCAAAGTCAGTGACAGTGGAGTAGTTGCTTGTGACAATTACTCTTACTCCTACAAACTGTTAGTAACCTTCTCAATATCAATAAGAACTACACATCTTTGGAGTTCTCCATATTCAGGATATCAGAAGTATTTATTTGATAAAATAAGGGGTTTAAAAGAACATTTTCTTACCCCTATTGGATACAGAAAGATATCTCAAATTCTAAATGAGGAAGGATTAAAAACACCTCGTGGAAATGTATTTAAAAACAACCACGTTCATTCCATTTATAAGAAAGGTTTAATTCGTGAAGAACGAATAAATAAACAAGATGTAGTTGTTGTTACTCCTCCTATTGTAGAAGTTATTAAATAAAAATCCTTCTATTTTTTTACGTTTTCCTTCACTTTGTAATACTTATACTCAGAACACATTGTTCTACTGAGTTGTAGATTACTTTAAGAAATACTTAATCTACCGAGAACTACACCTGACACAGGGGGAAGAATCCGATAATGAACAATACTCACCGATAGGTAAAACCATTCATTAGTGTTCCGAGAGGTAAAGGAAGAAAGGTATGAACTCGTAAAAATACATATAGGAAGAATCGTTGTTGGGGTATTTGTTAGATTCAACTGAAAAATGGTAAAGTTTTCAATAAAGGGAATAATTCCCTAATGGAATCTTTATATCTAATTGTGAAATATTTTATGAATTCAAACAATTTAAAAAGTTTGAAAAAAAGATTACAACCTTTTACTTAAAACTAAAGGTTGATACTATTTATATAAAACTGATAGATAATGAAACAAAATAAATTAGATTCTAAATCTATACAATGGATAAAAGATAATTCAAAAGAGTTCACAGATGAGTTCATCAGAAAATCAAAACTGGTTAAAAACTTCCACAAAGAATTAGAACCTTATCGAATGAAAAAAGATAAAGAAGGGTATCAAAAATTATTTAAAGAACTATTAAAAAAAGAAGAAGAAAAACAATGGAAGAAAGAATAACCAAACAACAATTAATGAAGATGTATAATGTAAATAGAACCACCATAGAAGAATGGAGAAGAAGGTTTGGGTTACCAATGATAGAAATATCATCTCATAAAAAATACATCAGGAAAACCGATTTATTAGAATGGGAAAATCAAATGAAACAAAATCATAGTTTAGTGTAGTTCAAAAATAAGTATAGTATCAAAATAAGAATGAATCACTATTTGATATACTATAAAGAATGAAAGATTTGTAATTAATATATCAGTTGATGGAATTTGGTTTCTTTGTTGATTGATGTATTAATTTAAATTATTGATTTTGATACCGATTAGAAACAATCGTTAATTTATAGTTATATAAATTGGTACATGGTCACTCTTATCAATATAATTGTCATATTCACCAATTGTAACTTTAACAACTCTATCCAATAAGTTCTTAGATAAAAAACAATAATCTATATGAAAAGGTTTTTCCTTATTATGAGTGTGGTAATAAGTTGGTATTGATTCTTTACCCTGTTCTTCATTAAAGAAGTTATGATAGGAACTGAATATTTTCATTTCTTCTAAATCATCTATAACTTTCTTATGAACTTTATCTATCCTAAAAGGGTTATCCCAAATTAGATTACTATTAAAATCCCCACAGATTATTATGTTTTTAAAATTTAAGAAGGGTTTATAAACTTCCATTGAAAGTTTAAATTGTCTTATGTAATTAATATGGTTCTTTTTCTTGGGTCCAATTTTCTGAGTCCAGACTCCAATTAGATTATATGTTTCACTATTATTTGATATGATAAGAGGAAGTACATATTTAAAATCTTCATTATAGTTTTTATAAAGAGTTATTTTAAAATTGTTAAAAGTAAAAACTCCTAATCCTTTATTTTGGTTTTCTCCAATCCAATAAGAATCCGTAGGAGGATTTTTGAATAACTTAAAATTTATCTTATCCAAAGATTCACATTCAGGAATTACTAAAATATCAGGATTAAAAAATTCAATATCTGAATATTTTTTTCTAAAATTTTGTTTACAATTCCATGTTATTACTCTCATGTTTTAATTTACCAGACTTTCTTTTTACCAACATTCAGAGGTTTTAATCTTCCTCCTTTTTTCTTTTCTCTTTCTTTCTGAGGAGGTGTGTAATGTGGAGATTTTTTATATAAATCATAAAGAATTTCAATTCCTTTCAATTTATATTTTTTATCATAGAACCTATCTAAATTCCCATCTTTCTTTAAAATACCTAACATCTTCTTCTTAACAACATCACAAACATAAGATTCAATTTTGGATATGATGATTTCTTTATGTTCATCACCCTCGTAATTCTTAGGGTTTAATGAATTATAATATCCTACTGGTCCATCCTCATATCTATTATTCTTATTGTAATGAGGAACATTATCTTCTAATAAATCTAAGTGATACGATACATCACCAACGGTACCGATATATATATATTTTCTCTTACCACCAATTGAGACCCACATACCCCATTGAGGGTTAAAATCATCACCATCCAAGAATATTGAAAAAGAAGGTAGGAACTTTTTATGATACTTAATCATTTTATTAAATCCCTTAGTTCTATCCTTTTTCATATTCCTCAAATCTTCTTTGAGTTTTCCAATCTTTACTAATTCAGATTCAATTTTCTTTTCCCTTTTACTGATATTACTCAGTAATCGTTCATACTCTAACTTTTCCTCTCTTTCCTTTTTTGGAATGAAATAAAAATCATCTCCGATTTTATTGATTCTCCACTTGTCTTCCATATTTCCAAATTTAAGAATTTTAGAATAATAATAAAATTACTAACACTAAGAATAAAATTAGTGTGTAAGTAATCTCTCGAGTAATTTAAGGAGAGTAATTAAGGGGTTAAAATTCTCCACCTATTAAAAGTGAGAATTAATAAAAATTACCAACACTGAAAATAAAATTAGTGTGTAAGTAAAACATCGACTAACTATAGTATTGTTAGTGAGGGAAATGAGATTTGAAACCTCAATAAATAAAAGAGAATCAAAAATTAATTAATAACAAAACCGATGGAGTGAAATGGGATAACATCACAAATTAAATTATGAGTAAAGTAAAAACAAATGAGTTGTTGAATGAAGTTTCAAATCACATCATTACGAAAATGGGTTTTAATGTAGAGTATGATGGTTGTAGTGATTCAGATGGAAAGTATTTGGTAAATACATTGAATCCTAATTATTGGGATGAAAATGGAGAACCAAAAGAAAAAGAGAGAAGAGTTATTCATCACATCACTTTTTCAGTTCATAAACATTACAATAAAGAACAATTTATCATTTGGGATAAAAGAGTTAATCAACCCTTTTTCAATTCTGATTTTTGTGATTATGAAGGTTCATTTGGAAGGTATGTTTTCACTAATAAAGAAGATTTCTATAAACATATTGAATCGGATTATGGGATGGATGAAATTGAAGAATGGTGGTTGAAAAAAATCACTAACACTAAAAATCAAATTAGTGTGTAAGTGAATTGAGTACTAAATATATAGATGTAAAAGGGGTTAACGGTTTCTCCTCCCTAATATAATAAGTGAGAACCAACTGATAAAAGTTATATAAATTAAATCAAAATGGAAAAACAATTAGAAAATAAAGTTTCCAAACAAATGGAAGAAAACAACAAAAAGTTTAACAAATTAATTGATTCACTATTACAAAGGGATGTGGTGAATAATCCTAACCAACCTCAAAACGGAAACAAAGTGTTAAAGGGTACTTCAAATAACGATGAAAGAAAGTATTTCAAATATGGAACGAACTTCTCTTTCAAAAATTACAAACACCTTATGGTTGTTGGTAGTGATGTAGATGATGAAATCCAATATATCATTAAAGTTACTCCTCATTTTGGAATCAATAATAGTATTCTGAGTTTGAATGGGATAATAACTGATAAGGAATCAGATAGTGTTATTCAATATATAGATGAAATAGGAAAGGGAATTCCCATTGGTAGAGATTTGTGGAGTGTAATAAATCATTATGTGAAAAGACCAAAACCTTCTGAGTTAAAGGAACTCATAAATAGTGATATTGAAAAATTGGTTGAGAGTGGAGTGAAGTTAAAATTTGATTTTCAACCTAACTACGAAAATTACAAAGTTTATTTTGGTGAAAAAGAGATAAAACTTTGGGATAAGTTAATTGAAGAGTATTTTAAAACAAATAAAATTAAGAGATATGAGTAATAAAATAAGATTAAGAGAATCGGTTAATTCCCCATTAGGGAAAATCAAAGAAAACACTACCTACACAAAAACCTATTTAGATGAGAGTGGTATGTTTAGATATGGAATAGTTCAAAAAAGAAACTATTGGACAAATGAGGTTTTATGTCAGTTTATGTTCTATGAGAACTTAGGTGAAAGAATTGAAGTTTCATTAGATAAGAATCTCAGTTTAGATAAATGTATTCAAAGGTTAGAACTAATTAAAAATTAAGAGTTATGATTTTTGTTACTTCATATTCATAATTTGGAAACTCCCTCATCAGTAATGGTGGGGGTTTTTCTTTGTAGTGAGGTTGTAAGAACCAATAAGAATCAGATTGATAGATTATTTTATTTGAAATGATTAGTATGTAAAGTTTGTTTGTTCTTATTTCCTTTAAAATCAATTATTATTTCACAAAATCTACGAAGTGAATTAAGTTCATCTTCACTAATGTTATATTTTTTAATTATTCTTTTTGTTTCCATATTAGGTTTAATTAATTCCAGTTGAATTAGGTATTGTTAACCCTCCGATATAATTTCCATCACTCAAGTGATGAAATGGAGAACACTCACCTCTATCAATTAATTCTTTCAGAGTAATAGTTCCATAACTATCTCTGATTTTTTTATTTAATTTTTTCTTTTTACTCATTACACAATAATTAAATCTTGTTTCAAATGATTTCTACACTTTGTAATTGTTTTAGGAGAACAATTCAACCTTCCAATAATATCTCTATTAGATTTTCCCATTTTGAGAAGTTTCATAATGGATTTGGTTTGAGGTTTATTTAACCAAACAACAGTATCTTCTTTACTTCCTAACTTCCTTCCTAACTTTCCACCCTTCATTACATAATTTTTCCTACCCATCTCTGTAACCTCTAAGATTCTCTCTCTTTCCATTTCATAAACTGATGAAAGGATAGAAGTAACAATATTCCACATAGGGTTTTTATCACCATTAGGAGTATGAGATTCAATACCAATGTTTCTGATTTTTATTACCACACCCTTTTCCAAAAAGAAATCCAATGTATTAATTGAATCTTTCAGAGTTCTACCACACCTACTCAAATCCTCAAAAACAATTTTCTCAACCTTACTCTCATTTACCAGTTCAATAAGTTGAAAACCTCCTTCTCTCTTTTTGAAAGGTATTTTACCACTAACTCCAAAATCGTTTATAGTTAAATCGTATTTGTTCTTATCTAACTCAAACCTTCCTCCCTTTTGATTGATAGTTGATGTTCTATTGTACTTAATTACCATTTTATTCATAATAGTGATTCCTTTTAATTTCAACACTTAAATGTATTAAAAACCTATGATATATCCAAATAAAGTGAACCCTATTTATTTATAAATTAAAGGGAAGTAGAAGGGGGGTTTCTTGTAACTGAGAGAAATACTTTTTTATAAAATAGAGGTCTTACTCGTTATTTTATCGGAGTCATTTTTTTTTACTGGAGAAGATTGATAGAGTAATGAATTCTCTTTAAGAATTTTGGTCAGTATTGAAAAGTAAACTTGAGTTAAAAATTTTAAGTTCAATATTTTCACCAAATAAAGATTTTACTTTGTTAATTTTTTCATTTGTAGGTTTATTTAATCCATAATAAACTCTTTTTTTAGAATCATTTATAACATCTAATATGTGTTTATCAAATTCACTTAAAGAATGACCAAATATGACCAAAGATTTAAGTTTATTAAATTCTTTAAAACAAAACCTTAAGTATTTATTCCCATTTATTTTATTTAATTTATGTTCAGAGTTTCCCTCAGTTATGATTAAAGGGAGATAGTTATTATTTAAGTTTTCTTCAATTTGTGAAACTATTCTTTGACCTTGTGAATGTCTTACTTTGTACACATTATCTTCATTACTGAACAACATTATGTTTCCGTGTAAATAATAAATGTGATGTCTATGTATTTCATTGTTTTCATTATCAAATTTCAAATAATTTCCATCATTAGAGAAGTTGTCAGAATGATTTATCAACCCATTTTTAGATTGTACCATTAAATAATATAGATTTAAATCATAATTTGTAGTGAAAATATTTCCAAACTTTTTTAATTGATTACCAAATAAGGTTCCTGATTCGGTTTTAAAGAAATTCCAATCTGGTTGAATTTTTGTTATTGTCTCGATAAAACTTTTTTTTAGTTTTTCTTCTACTTTTTTAATTTTTTCAACGTCAATAGTTAATATTTTACAGATTTCAATACTCGATTGGATTTTAAACAATATTTCTTCTATATTTTTATTATTGTTATCATTTAAAATAGTTGTCATTTCGTCTTCATACTCATTTTTTATCTCATCAATTAAATTAGTATAATTAAAAGTTGGATTGTTTAAAACACTAAACCCATTACCCAATAACAAAGGTTTCCCCCATAACTCCTCTAGATTTTTAAATAAATCCATACTTAAATATTGTTACTTCCTTATATCTTTATTGTAATCTTTATACATCCCCTCTAATATCATTGGGAAGACTTTAGGGTTCATTATCTTCTTATAAAAATCTAATCTATCTCCGTAGTATTCAGAAACCTCTCCACCAAATTCCTTTTTGAACCAATCTTTTTTATCACTCTCTGAATTATCACCCATCATAACAGAAACCAAATCATCATTATTCTTTAATCTTTCGGTTACCTGTTTCAAATCAACTTTATCCTCCTCAGATAACTCTATTCCATAAACTTCATTAATCCGTTGAATAATATGAGATAAAAGGTCTAATTCTGGTTCATCAATACCACCACCTGTTCCACCAGACATTGGTTCGATTTCTCCACCTTTATCTTCTAATGATAAACGAGATTCTCCCATCATTTGAATTCTTAAAGAACCTAAATCAACTGAATCTATTATACTAATTTTTTCAGTAATTCCTTTTGGTAGTTTCTTGTTTAAGAATCGAAGGAATACATATAGTTTCTCCCAATTTACTTCTGTAAAATTGATGATTTGAGAGATGTAAGAATACAATCGAATGAAAGATTGAATTTTAGATTTAAACTCTTCTTTTTGTTCATCATTTTCTAAATTCTTAAAGTTATCTACAACCTCATCAATGATAGGGTGTAAACGTTCATCTGTTTCCGTATCTTTATAAAACTCTTTACAAAACCTATCAATATGGTCATCTGAAAAGATGGTAAACGATTCTATTTCGTTTTGTAAATCATATAGTTTATCAGGTTCTGTTTCCCCTGTTAGAACGGTTGATGTATAAAATGGTTGAAATGATTCTACTATCTTTTCCGTATCATTTACAAAATCTAAAACAAACGTATCTGTTTTACCACTCTTCGTTCTGTTTAATCTTGAAAGGGTTTGTACACATTGAACTCCACTCAATTTCTTATCTACATACATAGAGTGAATCAATGGTTCATCAAATCCTGTTTGAAACTTATTGGATACAATTAAGATTCTAAATCGTGGGTCTTTCAAACCACTTGGAATGTTTGAACCTTCTAATCCGTTTTCTTTATTTAGAGATACTTCTGTATACTCCTTATGGTCCCCTTTTAAATGAACTACACCACTAAACCCTACTAAACAAGAATATGAAAGTCCTCTCTCTTTCATTTGACGTACCATTTCTTTATGGAAAAGAACACAATGTTTACGAGAACGAACTACCACCATTCCTCTTCCTCTTCCGTTTATTTTTTTGGAAGTTGATGAAGTAAAATGATTAAGAATAATATTAACCTTTTGATTAATGGTCTCATCATGAGAATCTACATAATCAACAAGTTGTTTCATAACCTGTCCTTCAGGTAATTCCTTATCCTCTGTGTCCGTTTGTTTTACCTTAAAATATCTTTTATAAGTTGTATAATGTTCTAATACATCTAAAGTGAATCCCTCGTGAATAGATTGTTTCATGGAGTAAGAATGGAAGGGTTCAAACCCATCATTTTCATTCTTTCTACCAAAGAGTTCTAATGTTTTATTTTTAGGAGTTCCTGTGAAACCAAAGAAAGATATATGAGGTTGTTTTCCTCTAGATTCAATTTCTTTACGAATCATTTCTTCATAATCTACCTCTCCATCCTCATTTTCAATAACATCTCCTGAAAGTGATTTCTTTAGGTGTTTAGAGGTTTCTCCACTCTGAGATGAATGTACTTCATCAATCACTACTCCAAAGGTTTGTCCTTTTAGTTGTGAAATGGTTTCAGAGATAAAAGGAAACTTCTGAATTGTAGTTACAATGATATCTTTTCCTTTTTCTAAAAACTCTTTTAATTGTTTTGAGTTAATATCTACTGGGTTCACCACCCCATCAGTTTGTTGTAAATCTTTAACAGTCTTTTTTAACTGACTATCTAATACCTTTCTATCTGTAATTACCAATATGGTATCAAACATTCGTTTGGTATCTTCTTTGGTTTTATACAATGAGGTTAGGGTATGTGATAACCAACCAATACTAAATGATTTACCTGAACCTGTGGTATGTTGAATTAGGTAATTGTTTCCAACACCTTCTTCTTTTACACTACTCCTTACTTTACGAATAACATCTAATTGGTGGTAACGAGGGAATATAAGAATCTCTTCCTTTTCTAAAGTTACTTTTTTCAGTTTATCATTCCACTCCTTTTTAGATTCTACGGATACCAATACAAAGTTCTCTATGATATCTAAAAGTGAATTAGGAAGTAAGATTTCATTCCATAAATACTCAGAACGAAAATCATCTTTTACAGATGGGTTTTCTATCCCCTTATTGTAAGGTAAGAACCTTGTTTTGTTACCACTCAATCGAGTAGTCATAGATACTTTATCGTTATCTACACAGAAATGTACCAAACACCTTTTAAACTGTAATAGGGGTTCTCCTATTGGGTTTCTATCGTATTTGTATTGGTTCTCTGAGTTCTTTATGTTTTGTCCTGTGAGTTGGTTTTTCAACTCCATTGTAATAATTGGTATTCCGTTTAAGAACAATACCAAATCAATAGAATTCTCATTTTTATTAGAATAGTGAAGTTGACGAACTGATACAAAACGATTCTTTTCAAATTTAGATTGATGTTCAGGATTCAAACCACTCTTTGGTTCAAAATATACCATATCAAAAGAACATCCTCTTGTACTAATTCCTTTTCTAAGAACATCAATAATCCCTCTTTTAGAGATTTGGTCATTTACAATCTTACTCAGTTGTTTATCTGTTGAAGTATCAAATTGTTTGTATAGTTTATCATATTCTTCCTTTTGAGTAGATTTAATAAACTCTATGAGTTCTTCTTGAAGTTGACATTGGTTTCTATCGTACTCCGTATATAAACGAGAAGTATACCCATGTTGAATTAAGGTTTGTTCTATATGTTTTTCGAAACGTTCTTCGTTTGGTTTTCTCATACGGTTTGGGAGTTTAAAATCAATGAATTATCTTCTTCACATACTCTTATTTTACCTGTTACTACTTCTGATATTAAAGATTGACGATATTCTTTTAGAGTATCTATTTTCTTTTGTTCTAATTGGATGAGGGTATCAATTTCTTCTGTTTGTTTATCTAAATACTCAACGATTTGTTGTTGTTCTTTAAGAGAGGGTAAATAGATTTTAATATTTGATATTTGTTCTGTAGATATATTTGGTTGACCACTTCCTTTTAGTTGTTGTTTGAATTCTTCAAAAAAGTAAAACGTCCTAACTAAAAAGAATAAAAATCTTTTTACTAAAGTATCTACATCAGGTCTAAATACACTATTTCTTTGATTCAAAAGAGTTAAATGTTCTTCCTGATAAAAACATACTTTAATTCCTGTGGAGATTATAGGTCTTGTTAAAACAAAAATTAAATCTCCTTTTAATACTCTAAATCCTTCAAAATCGTCATAATAGTTTTTTGGTAAAAATGATAAATCTTCCCAAGAAACACCATTGTTTTGAATGTTAGAAATTTTAATAACTCTTACCTCACCTTCATTTTGAAAATCATTACTGTCAAATGAGTAACCACTAAAAAAATTACCATGATATTTTAACTTTGAAGTATTCCAATGACTTGGAATCTCACCAATCCATTCCACTCCAGAATCTTTCATCTCCACATTGGGATTAACACCTTTGGTTACAACATGGTTAATGAGTGAGGTTCTTTTCTCTTTAAGGAGTTCTATCTTCTTTTCTTTTTGTTGGATAAGAGAATATATCTTTTGGGTTTTATCATCCAAAAAGGATACGATTTGTTGTTGTTCGAATATTGGAGGAACAATTAATGGTATTCCCCCCATCATATTATTCATTAACTTTGGGTTTATGTCAATACGAACGTATGGTTTTGTTACAAGGTTTAAATAGAAACACAAATACTTAAGTTCAAAAAGAATGTTCCGTTTACTTAACATTCCACAAACATTAGTTGTGTTAAACTTCCCATTTCTGTGAAAACATGTACCAGTATTTGCTCCATCTGTTGTCCATGTCACATATTCTCCATCGAAATCATATGTGTTAATTTTTCCTAATTCACCATTATTTGTTGTTTGAGAACTATAAACTGGAAAATCACCTTTATTCTCGAAAATTTCAACTTTAGATATAACTCTTCCTCTTCCAATATTAAAATGTCTACTAACTAAAGAAATTTTCCAATGAACAGGAATATCTCCAATCCATGTTTCAGGTACGTTTTTATAGTATTGGTATCTATTCATTTATAATTTCTTTAAAGATTCCTTCACTCTCTTTTTCTAACTCCAATAAATCAGAGGTAATATCTCCTAAACTACGTAATGGTTTGTACTGATAAAAATACTTTGTAAAGTTGATTTCATAACCCACTTTATCCTTCTCTCTATCCATCCAACTATGAGGTAAATGTGGTTCTACTTCTCTGTTAAAATATTCTTCAATATCTTCGGTAAGAGGTATTCTCTCACTATCTCTTAATTTAGTGTTTGGTTTTGGATTTCCTTTTGTATCCTTAACAACCTTATCGTTTTTTATAGTTGGTTGTTCTATGGTTACTTTGGTATATCCAAAAAACTCATTGTCAAAAATCTTAGAGAATTCATTTTCTTCAAAGTTGTGATACGTTTGAATAAGTGATTCTGTTTGGTCTTTGGATATTTTCTTTCGTTTACTTCCTAATGATTTTTTCATCGGTTTGTAAAAAGTAGAACCATCAATTAATTGAACCTTTCCTTTTCGTTGAGATTTCTTTTTATTGGTTACAATCCATATATACGTTGATATTCCTGTATTAAAGAACAATTGGTCTGGTAATGAAACTACACATTCCAACATATCATTTTCAATAATCCATTTACGTATTTCAGATTCACCACTTCCACCATCACCAGTAAAAAGAGGAGAACCATTGAATACAATTCCTATACGAGAACCTTCCTCTTTCATCTTAGAAATAAGATGTTGTAGGAATAATAAAGAACCATCAGAAACTCTTGGAGTTCCTACACTAAATCTTCCATAAGGGTTTTTAGATTCTTCTTCCACAAACTCTTTCTCAGATTTCCAACTTACCCCAAATGGAGGATTGGTTATCATATAATCAAACTTTCTACCTTCAAAATGGTCTTCAGATAAAGAAGAACCTAACTTTACATTGTCAGGGTCTTCACCTGAAATCAACATATCAGATTTACAAATAGAATAGGTGTGTGGGTTTAATTCTTGTCCTTGAAGGTTTAAACGAACCTTATTATCAATGTTTTCCTCAATCCATTCCTTACCAATCGTTAACATACCACCTGTACCACAACAAGGGTCAAAAATAGAACGGATAATTCCATCTCCTTTTAAGTGTTCTTCACTTTCAGAAAAAACCATAGAAACTAAAAGTTTAACCACATCACGAGGGGTGTAGTGTTCTCCCGAAGTTTCGTTAGACATCTCTGAAAACTTACGAAGAAGTTCCTCAAAGACTTGTCCCATTGTATGATTATCTACCTTATTAGGGTGTAAATCTATCTCAGTAAACTTATCTATTAAAAGATATAGTTTGTTGTTCTTAAGGAGTTTTTCAACTGGTTTTTCTAATTGGAAATTTTCTAAAATCTCAAATACATTTTGAGAGAAACCACTTATATAGTTAGGGAAGTTAACCTTCAATCCATTTGGGTCTCCCTTCAATCTTTGTAAATCGTAGTTAGAGTGATTAAAGAATTTTAATCCTGTTTGTTTTTTTATAATTGGGGTTGGGTCAACCTCATCTTTCAACTCATTGTAGAGTTCAATAATTTCATCTTTCTTTGGTTCAATAACACAATCCAATCTTCTAAGTACTAAGAAAGGAAGGATTACATCTCCGTATTCGTGTTGTTTAAATAATCCTCTAAGTACATCGTCACAAACGTTCCATACAAAAGAAGAAATTTCATTATGGTTATTCATCGTATTTTTTTAAGGGACAATATAGTCAATTTAGGGTGTTTTAAAGACCCTTTTTTTTGAATTAATTGTATGAAATATAAGAATTTTGGAGTTGTAGTTGTAAAGAATGAAAGGTGGGATAGTGTAAACTCATTAACCCATTATTTTCCTTACCTCTTCTAAATAAACTTCTTTTGGGAGTAATCCACTATCAAAAAGAGATTTGTATTTGGTTAATTGTTCTTCATTCTGTTATCTTTTATTAAGTTTTAAAAATTTTAAGGAGTAAGATTATATTTTAACACACATTATATTTACATTTGGTTAAATTAAACTGTGTCAACCTTACCCTTATGGAGAAAATAGGATTATTATATAGAGTTAGTTCAAAACCTCAAGAAACAGACGGTAGTTCTCTTGATATCCAAAAGGAACTTGGAAGAAAAATATCCGAAATATTAGGATTAAAACATCAAGAATTTGATGAAGGGGTTCAAAGTTCTTTTAAGGTTGAAATAAACCATCGTCCAAAATTAGTCGAGTTGTTGGATGAGATTCAAAAACCTAATGGGATAAGAAAAGTTTGGGTATTTAATACAGATAGGTTGGGTAGGTATTCTCAATCTTGGTACTCTATTCTAAAAGTGTTTATCGATTATGGGGTTCAAATTTATATTGGAGATTCAACGAAACCATATGACTTAAATAACTCACCTGATAAATTAATGATAGGAGTACTTTCTTTAATATCACAATATGATAATGAGTTGAGAAGGATGAGAAGTATTATGGGAAAACGAAACTCCCTTCGAAGTGGAAACACCTATCTAGGTTCAACCATACCTTTTGGATATACTGTAAAAAACAAAAAACTTAAAGAAAATTTAAAAGAGAGTTTCCATCTAAAAAAGATATTCACGATGTACAACCAGGGTAAAAGTACAATGGATATTAAAATGTATCTTGATAAGATACCAGATATTAAACCTCGGAGAACCAAATTAGGATGGAATTTAGGGACACTTCAAAAAATGATGAGGAACACAATTTATATTGGAAAACAAGTATGGAAATGGGAGGAAAAACTTCCAAATGGAGATATAACTACTGTTGATGAGATAACGATTGATACCCCTCAACTTATTGAAAAAGATTTATGGGATAGTGTAAATCAAAAAATGAATCTCCATCTTCAAAAAAGAAAAAAGAATATTCCTACCGACCATATTCTTGGTGGAACTATTGTATGTGATGAATGTGGGTTGAGTTTATCTTATAGAAAAAGAGGAAATTCTCAACAGTACTACGGTAGGTGTTCAGAATACAGTTGGAAACATAATGAAGATTACCTTAACGATAAAAAGAAAAATTACAATAAAACAAATTGTAAAATGAAGAGGAGTTTGAATATCATAGAGACTGATGAAAAACTCCTAAACAAGATTACAGAGATTATTACTAAATCATCGATTGTTAGAGAGAAGTACAAAATAAAAGATTTATCTCCAAAATGGGATTCAGAGTCTAAGAACTCCAAAAGATTGGGTAGTATTGGAACAAAATTACGAAACAAAAGAAGAGAATTAGAGAGTTTAGAAGATGAACAAATACAGATAGAGTATGATGTTAGAACTAAAAAAATAAGTGAATCAGTTGGTGATAAACTTCGAGAGAAATTTAAAATATCTATTGAAATAGTTGAGGAGGAGATGGATTTAATCACAAAAGAGGAGAGATTAATTTCTGAATCAAAAGGATGGGTTAATTGGATTTCAAAAATGGAGAAAGATGTAAAAAAAGTACAGAACCTATCGTTAGAAGAAAAAAGAGGTTTCATAAATCGTAATGTTCAGAATATTCAAGTTTTCTTTGATGAGAAATCGAAAGAACACGATATTACTATCAATTTCAGATTACCAATTGTAGGTGATAAATTGATTTATAATAATAAAGGTAATATAGATGAAACTGGGTTTAAGGATTATAAAATAATAGATGGGGATAGGAAAGTAAACTTCAGGTTCAAAAAACCAACACAAATAAGAACTAAGTTAAATAAAGAAGTTCGTAAAGGTTTAAATGAAAGAATAATTCAACTTAAAGAAGTAGAGTTTTTATCATTACAAAATATATGTGATAAATTAAATAAGGAAAGGTTATTAACCCCGACAGGAAAGAAGTGGGATAAACCAAAACTCTCATCTTACTACCGAACACTTAAAGGAAAAGTACTAAAAAAGGTTTAAGGAGTAAGAGTAATTGTCACAACGAATTAAACCATTACAGTAGAGTAAACTCATAGTAGCTTTAATTGAAAATATAGGAGAGGTGATTTTTACGTGTATCGTAGAAATCACCTCTCTCTTGTTTTGGGTTCTTCCGGTATCAAAGAAACAAGAAGAAAATCATGAAGTCATAAAAGATACGAGAATGTATTGTTTTACAGTCCATGTTATACATGATTATTTACGTTTTGACGTCTTTATACCATAACAGATATAGAGTTTTTCTTTACAACAAATTTTGGAGTACTTTATAAAATGAACACAAAGATGGCTTCACTAAAAAATTATAATTGCGACTTATTATACAGATTAGCGAAAATTATAATGACCATTTTGATCTAATTAAAAACCCAGCTTTTAAGCTGGATTTTTTTATTACCTAACTTCAAATGTTATCGGTATACTATAACTTACGCCTACTGGAGTGCCTCTTTGTTTACCTGGTTTCATTTGTGGTAAAGAACCAATAACTTTAGCTACTTCTTTCTCTAAAACTGGGTGAGGTCCTCTTGATCTTACATTGATGACCTTTCCGGTTTTACTAATTGTAAAAACTACAAATAATCTTTTTTTACCCGGTAGTAGGCCTAATTCAGTCGCTAAATCTAAATTAAATTGTCTCCCAAAGTGTCCTGTTACTTTTTTAGTAAAACAAGCTTTAAGTTCTTTGTTATTTCCTTTGCATCCAGGAAAAACAGGTACGTCTTCAATTAAAATAAAAGGAATGTCTTCGATAAACTCTTCTGCTTCTTCAACTTCTTCAATATCCTCAGTATTTACAACAATAGCCTCACCTTCATCAGTTTCTGTAGATTCTATAATGGTTTCTTCTATTTTTAAATCGTCTTCGACAATTTTGATTTTCTCTATTGTAGGGGGAGGTATATTTTGTTTTGGAGGTTCTACTTTTTGAATTTCAATAATTGGAATTTCTTCCTTCATTTCATCAACCATATTTACGATGCCTAAGTGTGATGAATTATTTTTTTCAAATGTTTTATGCTCCATTGACACGTAAGTGATAAATAGCGAAAGTACTAAACCTATTTGCATAAAAATTTTACTATAATTTTCTAACTGTTGTTTTGGGTTTTTTTTAATTTGCATCTTTTAACTCTTTAATGTTTCTAAAAAATATAAAACGACTATTATGAATAACAGTCTATTGTTAAATGAACGGAATTAAACCGATAAAAACAGAGTCACTTAACAGATATAAAATTAGACAGTAAAAGAGAATTAAAACATGATTTTCCTCATACTTTATCATGCACTTTTGTTGGTGTATGATCGTTCCAAAGAGTAAGGATATCTGTGGCTACAGAAGCACCACTTCCTGCAGCAATTGCAAATTGACTTCGTAAACCAGCGATTGTACCGCAGCAATACAACCCTTTTTGTATGAGATGATTTTCATTATTTAATTGAATTCTATCTTTTTCTGGGTTTGCTTTTTTGTGAGGAATAATATATTTGTTTAAACCATTTATGGAAAAGGGTTTTGAGTAGTTTAATGCAATGACTATAATTTTCGATTGATAGCTGTTCTTAGTTGTTTCTATAGTATAAATGCCATCAATTTTTCTTATTGACAAAACTTTTTCGTTATTAATATGAGAAACATGAGGATATAAAGTTGTTAATTGCTCTTTACCTTCAATTAAAATATCTTTTCCTAATGTTTTTGGAGCCAGACCTAAAACATTATTAAACAAGGCATTTTCTAAATGAGAAGCTCTTTGGTGCATTATAATTCCTATTTTTTTATGAGCAGCAAAATGCTTGTTTTTTGCAGAGCCTAAAATGAGTGCACACTGCATTCCGGAAACTCCTCCGCCAATTATTAATGCATCAAAAATCATTTTATATAAATAGCATTTTTATGTTTTGAGTAAAAAGTTTTACAGAGATAGCTAAGAGAATTACGCCAAAAATTTTACGAATTATCTGAATTCCAGAAGGACCAATTAAACGTTCTATTTTAGACGATGTTTTTAAAACGATGTATAAGAAAATTACATTTAAAATTACAGCTACAATAATGTTTTCTATGGCAAATTCTGCCCTTAAAGAAAGTAACGTTGTTAAACTTCCTGGACCCGCAATTAAAGGAAAAGCTAGAGGGAATACGGTGGCAGTTATGGAGGAAGAATTACCATCTTCCTTATATAAAGTAATGCCTAAAATCATTTCTAAAGCGATAAAAAATAAAATAAAAGCACCAGCAACAGCAAAAGAATTTACATCAATACCAATTAAACCTAATAAGCTTTGACCAAGAAACAAGAATACAATCATAATGAAACCTGCAATAAGTGATGCTTTTTCAGACTGTATATGTCCTGATTTTTTTCGTAAATCAATAATAATAGGAATGTTACCAATGATATCTATAACAGCAAATAATACCATAAACGCAGTTATAATTTCTTTTAGGTTAAATTTCATAATCTATAAGTTTAATTTATTGCAAAATTAGAAAACTTACTTTATGAATTTGTAAAAAATTAAAAAAAATAGTCATATTTTTGTTCGCATGTTTCAACTAGGAAAAACAATCGTTTCAGAAGATATTATCGAAAAAGATTTCGTGTGTAATTTAGCCGCCTGCAAAGGTGCTTGTTGTGTAAATGGTGACGCTGGAGCTCCATTAGAAAAAGAAGAAGCTAAAATATTAGAAGAAATTTATCCAAAAGTAAAACCTTTTTTAAGAAAAGAGGGAATTGAGGTTATTGAAAAAGAAGGAGCTTGGGTTACAAGTGAATGGGGAGAATTAGAAACACCTTTGATTAATGGGGCAGATTGTGCTTATGTAATTTTTGATGAAAAGAATACAGCCTTGTGCGCTATCGAAGAAGCGCATAATCAAGGAGAAATTGATTGGAAGAAGCCAGTTTCTTGTCATTTATATCCAATAAGAGTTAAAGATTATAGTGAGTTTTCTGCAGTAAATTATGATAAATGGGAAATTTGTGATGACGCTTGTTCTTTAGGCAAAGAATTTCAAGTGCCAGTATACAAGTTTGTAAAACAAGCCTTAGTTAGAAAGTTTGGTCAAAATTGGTATGATGAATTAGAAAAAGTGGCGGAAAAAACATTTAAAATAAAGCACCTATATAGCAAAGTTTTCTAGAATATTATACAAGGATTACAAAGTAAAAAACCAGTAAAGGTTAGATATAAATTGTATTTTTCTTTCTGGGTAGATTAAAATTTAAACCCAACTTTATGCTGGGTTTTTTTTATTACGTATTTTTGGTAGTATGAAAATTAATCAATTTTTAGATGCTACTTATTTAAAGACAGCAACTCAAGCAAGTATTACAGAAGAAGATAATCAACAAAAAGTAGTTGATTTGATAAATGAAGCCATTTTGTACAATTATAAATTAGTAATGATTCGTTCAAAATATATTTCATTAGCAAAAAAAATGTTTTTAGAATCAAAAGCTGACTTTTTAATAGGAACTGTAATCGATTTTCCGGAAGGGAACTCATCTACTGAAATTAAATTAAAAGAAGCCCAAAAAGCGATTGATTTAGGTGCAGATGAATTGGATTTTGTTGTCAATTATACCGCTTTTAAAGAAGGTAAAATTGCGATGATAAAAGAGCAAGTTTTAAAAGCGACTAAACTTTGTATTGAAAACAATAAAGTTGCAAAATGGATCATAGAAGTAGCTGCCTTGACGAGAGAAGAAATTATTGTAATTTCACAACTAATAAAGGAGGTTGTTCTCGAAAATTTTGATGAAGCTGCTGTTAAAAAAGTGTTTGTTAAATCATCAACAGGATTTTTTAAAACTCAAGACAACACGCCAAATGGTGCTACTTTTGAAACTATGAAACTAATTTCTGAAAATGCAAAACCATTGCAAATAAAGGCTGCAGGAGGCGTGAGGGATTATGGAACGGCATTAAAAATGATTTCTATAGGAGTTGATAGAATAGGAACTTCATCATCTAAAGAGATTTGTACTAAAGAGAAAAGTCACAAGACAGGATATTAATACTTTATGGATTATTTTGCACACGAAACGGCAGTTATAGATGATAATTGTATTATAGGGAAAGGGACAAAAATTTGGCATTTTAGTCATATTATGTCTAATTGTAGTATTGGCGAATCTTGTAATCTCGGTCAAAACGTTGTGGTTTCTCCTGAAGTTATTTTAGGTAAAAATGTAAAAGTGCAAAACAACGTTTCTATTTATACGGGTGTTATTTGTGAAGATGATGTTTTTTTAGGGCCTTCCATGGTTTTTACAAATGTTATAAATCCAAGAAGTGCTATTATTAGAAAAAATGAATATTTAAAAACAATTGTAAAAAAAGGAGCGAGTATTGGCGCAAATGCAACCATTGTTTGTGGTAATGATATTGGCGAATTTGCTTTTATTGGAGCGGGAGCAGTTGTAACAAAAGAAATTTTACCATATGCCTTGGTGGTTGGGAATCCATCAAAACAAATAGGCTGGGTGGGGGAGTTTGGCCATAGATTAGAATTTAATAAACAGGGTTTTGCAACGTGTAAAGAAAGTGGGCAAGAGTATCAATTGAAGGATAATAGTGTTATAAAAGTAAAGTGAAAATAGATTAAAAGGTGTTTTAAACTCATTCGAACTATGAAGCTACAAAACCAGATGCTGTCAATTAATAGTATCTGGTTTTCTACTTTATTTAAAGTGTCTTTTTTTAAGGTGCAGGATTCGGAATTGCTGCATGAACAGCTTCAATTTCTTTTAAAGTTTCATCAGATAATTCAACATAAATAGAATTGATATTCTCTTTTAATTGACTCATTTTTGTAGCGCCAATGATATTACTGGTTACAAATGGTAGCTGATTTATATAAGCTAAAGATAATTCAGTAAGTGTTAAATTATTCTTTTTGGCGATTTCTAAATATTTTAGAACCGCAGCTTCTGAGCCTTTATTTCTGTATCTAGCAATAAACCTGGGAAACAAAGTTCCTCTTGCGCCTTCAGGTAAATTTCCATCTATATACTTCCCTGATAAAACACCTTGTGCTAAAGGTGAATAAGCTAATAAACCTATGTTTTCTCTCATTGAAACTTCAGACATACCAACTTCATATCCTCTGTGAATTAAAGAATATGAATTCTGAATGGTTACAGGTTTTGGTAAATTATATTGTTCTGATGCTTGTAAATATTTCATAGTTCCCCATGGAGTTTCGTTCGACAAACCGATATGTTTTATTTTGCCTTGTTTTATAAAATCACTTAAAGTTTCTAAAATTTCTAAATGATTTTCTGCTTCTTTACTAGCTGTTTTATAAGGATAATCTCTAACTCCAAAACAGTTTACTCCTCTAGAAGGCCAGTGCAATTGATATAAATCCATATAATCTGTTTGTAAACGTTTGAGGCTATTTTCAATTGCTTCCGTAATGCCTTTTTTACTAAAGCCATTTTTTCTAATATGTGCTGTATAATCCCCGCTCCAGCAATTTTGAAGCCAAAACTACCTTATCTCTATTTCCTGTTTTTTTTAGCCAATTACCGATAATTCTTTCAGTATCGCCATACGTTTCTGCATTTGCGGGTACAGGATATAATTCGGCGGCATCTATAAAATTCACACCTTTTTCTAAAGCATAATTCATTTGCTCATGTGCTTCTGCTTCTGTATTTTGGTTTCCCCAAGTCATGGTTCCTAAACAAATTTTAGAAAACTTTTGTCTCTGTGTTTGGTAACGTTGTATATTCATTTTGATGTTTAATTTTTTTAGAATAACAAAAATAAGGCTTATTTAACACTAATTATAGGCATAAAAAAAAGTTCTCATTTTGAGAACTTTTTTAACATATGTTTTAAGCGTTTTTATTTCAAAATTGCTTCAATTCCTGGTAAAGATTTACCCTCTAACATTTCTAGCATTGCTCCACCACCCGTAGAAACATAACTTACTTTGTCTGCAAAACCAAATTGTTTCACAGCTGCAACAGAATCTCCACCACCAACTAAAGAAAATGCTCCATTTTTAGTTGCTTTATCAATTGAATGACCAAGTGCAATCGTACCTGCAGCAAAAGAGTCCATTTCAAAAACACCTAAAGGGCCGTTCCATAAAATAGTTTACATTGGTTTGCAATTATATCAAAAATTTCTCTAGATTTTGGTCCAGCATCAACTCCTTCCCAGCCATCTGGTATTTTGTTAATATCACAAACTTGCGTATTTGCATCATTGCTAAAATCATCAGCAGCAACAACATCAACAGGAATGTGAATTTGAACATTTTTAGCTTTTGCTTGTTTTAAAATGTCAAGTGCTAACTCCATTTTGTCATCTTCACAAATTGAGTTACCAATTTTTCCGCCTTGTGCTTTAATAAATGTAAAACTCATTCCACCACCAATAATCAAGTGATCTACTTTATCTAAAATATTTTCAATTACCGTAATTTTTGAAGACACTTTTGCCCCTCCTAGAATTGCTAAAACTGGTTTTTCTGAATTATTTAATACCTTATCGATACTTTCAATTTCTCTCGCTAATAAGTTTCCAAAGCATTTATTATCTCCAAAAAATTGTGCAATAATTGTGGTTGATGCATGCGCTCTGTGTGCAGTTCCGAAGGCATCGTTTACATAAATATCTCCTAGTTTAGACAATTTTTCTGCAAAAGCAACATCTCCTTTTTTCTCTTCATCGTAAAAACGAAGATTTTCTAGTAATAAAATTTCTCCATTTTCTAAATTAGCAACAGCTTCTTCAGCTTTTTCACCGATACAATCTTCAACAAACTTTACGTTAACCTAAAATTTCTTTTACTTTTGCAACAATATGTTTCAAAGAAAACTCTTCTTGCTTGCCTTTTGGACGACCTAAATGTGACATTAAAACGCAGCTTCCTCCATCTTCTAAAACCTTTATAATGGTAGATTTAGCAGCTTCAATTCTAGTAGTATCTGTAACTTCGAATTGATTATTTAAAGCACATTAAAATCTACACGGATAATTGCTTTTTTATTTTGGAAATTAAAATCTTTCAGTGTTTTCATTTTTGTTGATGTATTTTTAACAAAAATACTTTTTTATTTACGGTTACTAAAATTGAAAACTCAAAAATTAAGATAACGTTTGCGTAAATTTATCTGTTATATTTGCATATGCTTTTCAAACAAATTATAGGCCAAGAACACATTAAGAAACATTTGCAAAAGTCTGCTGAGAATGGCAGAGTTCCGCATGCACAGCTGTTTATAGGCAAAGAAGGTTGTGGTTCGCTGCCAATGGCAATTGCCTATGCACAATTTTTATTGTGTAATTTTTCCGAAGATGCAGGAGCATGTAATATAAAATGCAACAAACTCCAACATCCAGATTTACATTTTGCATTTCCTGTAACTACAAACGATTCGGTAAAAAAACATGCTGTAAGTGATTTGTTTTTAGAAGATTGGCGAGATTTTATTGCAACACAACCTTACGGTAGCTTATTTAATTGGTTACAACATATAGGTGTAGAAAATAAGCAAGGTTTAATTGGAGTTGACGAATCTGAAGCTGTTGTTAAAAAGTTAAAGCTTAAAAAGTTATGAGGGTGGCTTTAAAGTAATGATAATTTGGATGGCAGAAAAAATGAATATTGCTGCTGCCAACAAATTATTAAAACTGATTGAAGAACCACCACAAAAAACTGTTTTTTTATTGATTACAGAAAATGAAGAACAGATTATAAACACTATAAAATCGCGCTGCCAAGCATTGCATTTTCCTGCTTTGAGTGAACAAGATATCGCAAATGCTTTGATTTTAAAGAATCAAGTTGCGGACAACCAAGCGACAAAAATTGCACATCAAGCAGAAGGAAATTATATCAAAGCATTGCATTTATTACAAAATGACTCTTCTGATTTAGTTTTTGAAGAATGGTTTATTGCCTGGATAAGAACTGCTTTTAGGGCTAAAGGAAATGCTTCAGTGGTGCAGCAACTAATTTCTTGGTCTGATACCATTGCAAAAACTGGAAGAGAAACCCAAAAACGTTTTTTAGACTATTGTTTACAATTCTTTAGACAAGCACTATTGATGAACTACAAGTCTGATCAGTTGGTTTTTATGGAATCAAAATCAGGTTTTGATTTGTCTAAATTTGCGCCTTTTGTGCATTCAGGAAATATTCTAGAAATAGAAAAAGAATTAAATGATGCCATGTATCATATTGAAAGAAATGGGAATGCAAAGATTATTTTATTAGATCTT